>NZ_JANNDR010000040.1:0-15187 GCF_031378165.1 Chamaesiphon sp. OTE_75_metabat_556 | reverse complement strand
CTCTGGGGATCGCGCCGATTAAATTCTTGAGTATATCTGGGGTGCCAGTAGGTAAAATAGAGGTACGCAGGCTACTACTCTTGAGACTTTCCCATAAAATCGGCCGTCCCTTACTGCCGATCGAGTCATCAGCCCATTGTTCTAGCAGCAAGCAAGTTGCTTTTTGTTGAGGATTAGTCGGTATAATTGGGCGATCTGGATAAGTTTTGTCCAAATAGAGCGCGATCGCGGTAGAGTCAGCAATGACTTTATTTCCATCTTTTAATACGGGTACTTGTCTTTGTCCCGACATCCGAAATAATTCCAATTGCCCCATACCTGGTACGACTTCAATTTTGCGGTATGCTAACCCTTTATAGTCCAGCACTAATCTAACTTTTTCCGAAAATTGCGACAATTCAAATTGGTATAGTTCCAGCATGTGTTTTATTCCCGATCGTAATTTACAACAGCACTACCATTTATCCTAGAACATCAACAGTGAAATACATGTCCACACGCTTACGGTTTTCACTCCGATCCTATTTATAATGTCCAAGATCGCCCCACATGATTCTGCAAAGCGGACGCTCCGCGAACGAGTAGCCGAGATCGAATGGCAATACTGGATTGCTCGATTAGTGCCCATGTTGTACGTCACCGTATTAACACTCATTCTGCCAAAAATTCTGACTCAATCCTTTGTGGTTTCTGAGTTAGGCATCACGCCCGAACAGAAAGTTCACCAACATCTCAGAGCGATTTCCATCAAAGTGATCGCCCACGGTGAACGGATCGGTTCGGGGGTGCTGCTCAAACGACATCATCAAGTTTATACCGTCATCACCAATGCGCATGTCGTTCAAGCTAGTAGTGCGCCATATCAATTACAAACCCATGATGGACAGGTCTATGCCGCTGCTTTAATTGCCCCGCCCAGCGGACAAAATCGCGATCTGAGTATCCTGCGATTTCAAAGTCACCAGCGGAGTTATCCTACTGCCAAATTAGCGACAACAGTACCGAAGGTCGGAGATCGGGTTTGGTCTGCTGGATTTCCCACTGGTGGTAACGATAAAGTCGATCGCAATCTCAAAGACTTGGAGAAGGCTCCGTGGGGACTAGATACTATTGATGGACAGATTTCTCAAGTTTTACCAGTTGCCATTGCTGGCGGCTACAGGATCGGTTTTGATGGTGCAATTCGGAAAGGGATGAGCGGTGGGCCGGTAGTCGATCGATCTGGTCGATTGATCGGGATTAATGGCGTTCATGCCAATCCGCTCTGGGATATTCCCGAAATTCTTGAAAATGGTTCGACAGCGAGCGATGAGCTAAAAGAACAAATTCATAATGCCAGTTGGGCAATTCCGATCGAGTATATTCTTGACCACACTAGGTTGTAGAGAGTTGGGAGACAATTTTATGGCGAAGCAGAACACCATCCCTTAAAGTTAAACCCCGATCGAGAGTTAAGTCTCGATCGGGGTCTAAAATTCTAATGGAGCTGGGCAGAGTCGAACTGCCGTCCGCCCTGGGTATTAACTTTCCGCTCATTCACAGGTATAGTCTATCTAACCCTCAAGACGGGAGTGACCTATTGTCCCAGGTCGCAGGATGCTCTGATGAATCTTAGCTATCTAACCTACCAGAGACGGTTAAATAGAGCATCCGTTGAGGGTTATCTATAGCACTTAACGGAGTCATACTATAAATGCTCGGACTTAGAAATTAATCTTAAGTGTTTTTAGGCAGCTACAGGAGCGGCTTTACGAGCGAAAGGTACAATGTTGTTTGCATCTATATTTATTTGAGCCGATATTAACGAGAGTAGACTCCCTCTCGACCTGTATCACAGTGCAGCTTTCGCCAACACGTCGAAACCTTTACAGCCCCAAGTTCTTTCATTATATAGTAGTTTCGGGGATTTAGGGAGGAGAGGGTGGATGGTGAATAGTGGATAGTGAATTGTTCTGGAGTATAAAGTACAAGCGCGTTTGGCATCTAACTTATTATTCACTATCCACTATTCACTATCCCCTATCCACTAATTTATGAAACTCCTCTGCATCAGCAACGGTCACGGTGAAGATGCGATCGCGTTACCTGTGCTCCAAGAGTTGCGAAAACTCGCTAAATCCTCAGAAATAGTCGCCTTGCCGATCGTGGGTGTGGGTAATGCTTATCGCGACCATGATTTTCCGATCGCCGGGAAAGTCCAAATCATGCCATCGGGAGGATTTCTCAATCAGGATAATCGCCAATTGGCGCGGGATCTCCAGGGGGGTTTGGTGGGATTGACGATCGATCAAATCCGCACGATTCGGCATTGGGGCAAATCTGGCGGTAAAATTTTGGCGGTGGGCGATATCGTCCCGCTATTATTTGCTTGGTTGAGTGGGGCAGAATACGCCTTTATCGGTACAGCAAAGTCAGAATACTATCTTCGCGATCGGCAAGGGCAAATACTCCCCTCACAGCGCAACTCGATCGAAGCCAAAACTGGATCTGTGTATTTTCCGTGGGAACGCTGGCTATTGAGTCGCCGCAATTGTCAAGCTGTCTTTGCTCGCGATCAATTAACTGCGGAGATCCTGCAACAGTGGCGAATTCCGGCTTTCGATCTGGGTAATCCGATGACAGATGGTGTTGCCACAGATCCTAGTCAATTAGGATTCGATCGTCCTCAGACATTCAAGCGCGGACTGGCTCGATCGCTGATAATTACGCTCCTTCCTGGCTCTCGTCCCCCAGAAGCCTATGCAAATTGGCACCAGATCGTCATCGCTGTCAATAGTCTAATTCCCGTCTTTCCCCACCGCCAAATTCTCTGTTTGGCAGCGATTGTCCCAACACTCGATCTAAATGAGATCGAGTGCCATCTGTGCGAACTGGGCTGGATGAAATTAGTTGAGATTGAAGCTGATTTAACTAATTTTATTCCCGATGTTAGTACGATATATTATCGACATCAGAACGTCACGATCGCGATTAGTACTAAATCTGGGCGAGAGTTTATGCAACTGGGGGACTGGGCGATCGCGATGGCAGGTACAGCAACGGAGCAATTTATCAGTTTAGGCAAACCAGCGTTGATTATTCCAGGTGCTGGCCCTCAGTTTACGCCTGCTTTTGCCGAAGCCCAAACTCGCCTGTTGGGTGAGTCAGTAATTTTGGTACCGCAGCCGCAGAATGTGGGAGTAGAGATCCAGCAATTATTACAGCAACCCGATCGATTGCGGTCGATCGCGCAAAATGGTTTATTACGGATGGGTATGCCTGGAGCCGCCAGACGAATCGCTGAATGCTCGATCGAAATTATGAGTTAAATAGGCGGACGATCTAAGCTAGGATCTACATGCGATCTTGACTTTGCGAACAAATCAAAACCAGATCGCGTCCGATTTTGTAAATCATCTAGCGATCGAGTGAGTCTTTTGAAACAGCGTTCTAACTATTGGCAGATTATTCCCTATCTGAATCCCCATTGGCGGATGATTAGCGTCGGCTTATTCTGTGTCGTCGTATTTAGTCTGTTTTCGCCAGTGATGGCGTATTTGGCCGGAGATATTTCTAAATATCTAGGTGCAGGGAATGTCGAATTATTAATTCAACTCAGCTTAATTGGTGGATTGGTATTTGTAATTCGGGGGATCGCTCAGTATGGTCAAGATGCTTTGATGGCCAAGGTGGCATTCTCTGTCACGTTAGACTTGCGCAAACGCATTTACAATCATTTATTAAAAGTCGGCTCGGCGTATACCCAGATTGTCCAAACTGGTGATTTGGCTTATCGTTTAACTGAAGATATCGATCGAGTCGCTGAAGTAATCTACAAGATTTTTCATCAATTTATTCCCTGTATCCTCCAATTAGTATTGATTTTAGGATATCTAGTGTGGGTAAATTGGCAATTGACGATCGCAGTATTTCTGATTGCCCCGATTATTGCTATTCTAGTCGGTTGGTTTGGCGAACAACTCCGCAAATTTTCACTCCGCAGCCAAAATCGAACTTCGGATTTATCTTCTTTAGTGACTGAATTTACTGGCAGTATGCGATCGATCCAGGCTTTTGCAGCCGAAGATTATGCGAACTTTCGTTTTGGGCAGGAAGCAGAACTCAATCGTCAGGCAAAATATAGCACCGAAAATCTCAAGGCTTTCCAATATCCGATTATTGGTTTTATCCAAGCTGCCAGTATTCTGTTCTTATTTGTATTAGCTGGTTGGCAAATTTCACTCGGAAATCTCACTGGTGGAAAATTTGTTGGTTATGCTACTGCGATCGCTTTAATGATCGATCCGATCTCGATTACGACTGGTAATTTTAATGAGATTAAGCAGGCCGAAGCTTCAGTCGATCGGGTCTTCGATCTATTTAAGATTCCAATCGCAATTATTGAAAAACCCAATGCGATCGAGTTGCCTCGCATTACTGGGAAGATTGATTATCAGCACGTCAGTTTTGGTTATACGCCAGATAAACCAATTCTTAAGTCGTTTGACTTAAGTGTCAAACCGGGGGAAACGATCGCCCTAGTTGGTACTTCTGGGGCGGGCAAAAGTACGATTCTCAGTTTGTTAAATCGTTTTTATGATGTCTCGTCTGGTAGCATCGCGATCGATGGCATCGATATTCGCGATGTGACGATCAAAAGTCTCCGCCGTCAGATTGGGATCGTGCCCCAAGATACCGTCTTACTTTCAGGACATATCGCTCAAAACATCGCTTTTGGACAGACAGAATTCGATATCAAAGATGTCGAAGAGGCAGCTAAAATTGCCAATGCCCATCAATTTATCTCTCAACTTTCGCAAGGTTATTATACTTACGTTGGTGAGAAAGGGACGACATTATCGGGCGGCCAAAAACAACGAATCGCGATCGCCAGAGCAGTATTATTCAATCCCCGCATTCTGATTCTCGATGAAGCAACTTCGGCATTAGACTCCGAATCAGAAGCCTTGGTTCAAGAGGCATTGGAGCGGATTATGACCGAGCGGACGGTGTTTATTATCGCCCATCGGCTGGCGACAGTCCGCAAAGCCGATCGGATTTTGGTAATTGAAAATGGCGAGATTATTGAAGCTGGTAATCACAGTGAATTACTCGATCAATCTGGACGCTATGCTCAGTTCTACGCTCGACAATTCAGTCAATCGACTTAATTCGATCGATTCGATTAGCTCAATAAATACAAGTAGGGGTAATGTCTTGATTCGCTAAACCCTCGGGAAACCAGAGGAGCGCGAATCGCTTCATGAATTACCCCTACTTGTATTTATTGAGGCTACGCAATTTTAATAGCCGATATCTAAAGTCACAGCGGCTTCTACCTGCTGTTCGCCGCCAACAACGGGTGTAGTTGCGTCAGCTTTGGCGACACTCTGTCTGAGCATTTCCTGCGCCACTGGAATGGGAGCGGGCGTAGACGCACTATTGATTTGAATGTTGATGACTTCTTTGCGCTTGAGACTGAGTGTTTCGAGCACCGCGTCAGCTTGACGTTGGGCATCTTGAGTCGCTTGCTTGAGTGCTTGCAGTTGGGCGGTCGAAATCGCCTGTTCGCTAGCGACGAAATTCACCCCATCAATGCGGGTTGCCCCATTATTGACTGCACCATCCAGAATCGCACCCGCGCGATCGTTCGGGACACGAAAACTGATGCTATTAGTGGCAGAATAGCCAGTAATTTTAGGATTGCTACCATTTTGATAGCTATAAGTCGGATTGAGATTAATCCCAGTGGTTTGGAGTTTATCTACCCGTTGCGTTTTGAGATACTCAATAACCTGTGTAGACCTTTTGGCGGCTGCTTGTTGGGCACTAGTGGGGGTTTTGCCAGCAACTTCGATCGCGAGGCGAATTTGACTGAGTGTGGTAGGGATAGTCACAATCCCTTTACCGCTGGCAGTAATGGTGCGGGCAGTCTTCCGCTCTTGGCTGTTGCTGGGGGCAATTCCCATGAATATGACCAAACTAGCTGTCAACAGGAGAGCTAAAGCTGGTTTGACGTTAAAGTGCCTACTTTTGGATCGTGCATGAATGGACTCAATGGTAAGTATCGATTTTTGATACCAGTATCCTCTCACTTCCTGGCTCAAATCAGCACTGCGAGCGGCAAGATTGTTAGTAGTATCTACATTCAGCAAATTACTGGCTTGATCGTCTCGATCCCAGTCCAGCAAACGTTTAATTCCGATCGTCCGGGGCATATATTCACCATTTCAAGTTAATGGTAACGACTGCCTAAAAAGTCTACATGTTTCCATGGTGACTCGATCGGTAGCGAGTTACCCATGATTCGCTCTAGATCTGGATCTGACAACTATTTGAACTTGTTAGTAAATAGCGATCTCATCAACAATTGATTTGATTGTTGAGATCCCATTTCAGATGGGCATATTAGATGTAGGAGCTGACTCAATTGTCTACGTATATTTACTAATTATCCTGTTGACTTAGCTGCTGCTAGGTGTGACATGTAGTTGCAAGTTGGCAAATAAATTGAGCTGACCCAAACATTGACTAAAGTAAGCTACATAACCAGCACTACTTACTTTTTATCTTTCTATCCTTAACATTCGCGGTCTGCAAGGTTTTACAGTGCCAGATCGACAAGATTAGTTAAAATATATCAATACCAGTGATGACTAAAGTTGTTGAAGCATTAAAAGATATTATCCAGCAAGAACTATCGGGGCGACTCATTATTCGAGATGCACTAGATGCTTCGATAACTTGGGAAGCTTACTTTGGTAATGGAAAGCTACATTTTGCCACTAGTTCGCTGGGGCAAAAAGAACGACTTACCTATTTAACCAGACGCCATCATCCAGATTTTAATCTGAGCGAGTTTACGATCGGTCAATCAGACTATAAATTTATCTGTCATCAATGGCAATCGGGAAGATTATCACTGCAACAAGTCCGCCAGCTCGCATTTACGAGTACCCAAGAAGCTTTTGTCCATATTATGGCGATTGGGAATGCCGAGATGGAGTTTAATCTCGATGCTCATCTGGACGTACTGATTTTATCGGCTTCGGTGCAACAAGTAATCGCGCCAGTCAAACAACTAATTTGGCAATGGCAGAAAATCAGACCGCATTTGACGTCCCCATTGGTAAGAGTATATCTATCGAATATCGATAGTTTATATAAACTCTTATGGCAACAACTTCAGAGTACTAAGGCGATCGAGGCTTATCAATCTGCATTGACTCAAAATCTGTGTCTATATAGTATTGCCAATCAACTCAATATTGATGTCCAAGGACTCAGTCACATGTTGCTACCACTGGTACGCAATCGGAGCGCGCAGATTTCTGACTACGGCCAAAAACAAGATGAAGATCGGCCAATTATTGCTTGTATCGATGATAGTCAAACAGTCCAAAATAGTGTGAGATTAACTCTAGAAGCACAAGGATATGAGGTCATCGGATTGCTGAAACCCGCTCAAGCGATGACAAAACTAATCCGCACTCATCCGATTCTAATTTTATTAGATATTAGTATGCCTGATATTAATGGCTACGAACTTTGTCAACTCCTCCGTAAGTCACCAAATTTTAAAAATGTGCCGATTCTGATGCTCAGTAGTCGCGATGGCGTATTTGACAGGTTGAAAGCCAGAATGGTCGGTGCTAATGATTATATGACTAAGCCTTTTACACCGACCGATCTAGTAAATTTGGTCAATAAACATGTCTCTCAGGCATTGGTAAGTGTTTGAACCGATCGATCCTTAAATAGTTGTTCGTTGTAATTTGTCCTCGATCTCAACAGCAGATGCAAAGAGAAATATCCTCTCGCATAACATCATCAAATATTCCTAAGGTATCCCCGACTTCTTGAGGAGATCGGGGATATGTGTTGATCGACTTAGCGGTTGCTATAATTTCATACCTATAATCTTATTTGGAATTTAATTTAGGCCGATCCGACTGAAAAAAATCTAATAACTCCCGATTGACAAGTTGTGGAACCTCTTGTTGAATCCAATGTCCGCATTGGGGAATGAGCTTGAGTTTAAATGGTGCAGATATCCATTTTTCCATCCCTTCTGTCAGTTTATTGCTGAGAAAATTATCTTCTTCGCCCCACAGCATTAAAGTTGGTACCGTAATCTGACGTGGTGAATTATTCCAGTTTTGCAGCCAATTTTGAGGTGCGAGTAACTGACGATAATAATTGAGTGCTGCCCCTAAGACTCCAGGCTTTTCTAAAGCCTCCTGATAAATTTGATTATCTTCTGCTGTAAAGGCACCTTTCCTCACGGCTTGTCCGCGAAAGACATTGAGAATAAAATCTTTGAGATTTTGTTGGATCAACCATTCGGGTATCCCTGGAACTTGAAATGCCAACATATACCAACTACGTCGTAATTGATCGAGATTGCTGCTCATTTCCTGCATTAATTTTTGCGGATGAGGTGCATTGAGAATTGCTAATCGATCGAGTACTTGCGGGCATTTTTGGGCAAGATGCCAAGCAATTGCCCCACCCCAGTCGTGTCCGGCAATATGTGCTTTGACATAGCCTAATGATTGAATTAGCCCTTGGATATCGGTACTCAGGGTATCGATATCATAGCCACTGAGGGGTTTATCTGAATAGTTATAGCCGCGCAAATCGGGGACGACAACCTTGAAATGACGAGCGAGTGCGGGAATCTGATGTCGCCAAGAATACCAAAATTCAGGAAAACCATGAAGTAGGATGACTAATTCGCCCTCACCTTGGGTGACGCAGTGTAAGCGAATATTGTTGGTTTGGATGAATTCATGCCGCCAACCAGAATCCAAGGAGGCTGTGTAAGGTTTCATTGACTGTCTCGCTATTGTGCGCTGCTTTATCAGTATAAACTAGCGATCGACGATCGTCTGCGATCGATTATGTCAAAAATAGCGATCGCTGACAATCAGTACTAAAGATTATTAAATATGAATATCTTGGATTGAATCAACAGGTAATGGCTACGGCACAAATCGAGGTGTAAAAATCGGAGATTCGATCGCAAAATCAGTCAAAATTCATGACCCAACAGCTAATTTGTTGGAAGGTCGAATTTTAACAATTAGATCCGATCGCTATGGCAATTTATTCCTCAGATTCGAGGCTGATAATCTCAATCGAATTACTCACATATCAATTGCTTTTGAGTGCTAGAAATGAAGATTGAAATATTCCATTATTCATCGATATTTTTCACCTGAATATCAAATCCACGATCCTGCATCCGATCAACCAATCCGGCTGGATCTTGCACCCAGAATTGTTTGCCAAATTGTACCAATTGATACCCTGCTGCACCCTGGACGATCGCATAGACGGGCGTTCCGACATCTACTGTATCCCCAGAATACTCTTCGATCGTCGTTTTTAAGGTTTGCGACTGGATCTCATCAGTTGCCATACTAATTGGTAGTTTGATTAATACCAATTGTCGAGATTCGGATCGAATATCTGCTGACTTATGAACGAAATTGTAATCGATCTCGATCGCTTCATCGACGATCATCTGGAGTTCATCATTGTCTTTTTTGCGACTGACTTTCCCAACGACAATCACCGAGCTATTTTGAATCAATAGATCTTTGATCTTTTCATAAGCTTCTGGGAAAGCGACCGCTTCTAATTTACTACTAGCAATATCAGTTAATTTTAGAATAGCCATCGACTTATTATCTTTTTTGGTCTGGACGATTTTGACCTCAGTCAAGATTACCACCAGCTTAACATCCTTACAAGGCTTTTCAATTTCGATAATCCGCTTGAAATCATGCTTTTGCATCTTGGCAATTTTTTCGGCATTCTTGAGCGGATGATCGGAGACATATACACCCAAAAGTTCTTGCTCGAATTGTAGTCGTTCGGCAGAGGGAAAGTCACTCACTAGCGGTGATTTGGGCGTAGCCTCAAAGCCACCAGCTTCAGGCTTTGAATCTCCACCTAATAGTAAATCGAATAAATTGCCTTGCCCGATCGCTTTTTCTTTGGCCTTACTTTGCGACCAGGGAATAATTACATCCAGATCGTTAATTAATTGGCGGCGATTGCGATCAAGATTGTCAAAAGTACCGCATTGAATTAACGATTCCAATGTCCGTTTATTCACAGCTTGCAAACTTACTCTTTGACAAAGATCGGCCAGTGATTTAAATTCACCGCCTTCTTCACGCGCATTAAGAATATTCTCGATTGCGGCTTCGCCGACGTTTTTAATCGCCGACAATCCAAAGAGAATATTCAACCGATTAGGACGTTCTGGATCGACAACTGGACGAAATTTGACATACGATCGATTGATATCTGGCGGCTCGACTTTGATATCCAAAGTTTGCTCGCAATTATTTAGATATCGAGTCACTTTATCTTGATCGCCACTATTGGCAGTCAGGAGTGCCGACATGTATTCAGCCGGATAATTTGCTTTTAAAAATGCTGTTTGATAAGTGACGTAAGCATAAGCAGTAGAATGGCTTTTATTAAAACAATTAGAGGCGATTATACTATTTTCCAATAAAAAATTATGAACATTTTCTAATCCAATATCATAGACAGATTGAACACCCAAAGATTTGCAGCTGATAATTTTAACCACGAGAGTAACTTCCTAATATTTGTTCGATTTTTTCTTTCTTACGTGATAATCCTAGATTGGGATATCGATACATCAGATCGTAGAACTTTTGGAGATTTGGCTAACCTCTGCGATGAAAAATTTATCCGAAAATGTGGTTGATGAGGAGATCGATCGATTTCTCTGATTTCTCCTGAATATTCAATCTCCCTAGCAAAAAGTTTTACCAATTCGCGATCGATCGATTCTAGGACAATATAGTTCTTGTCTGTAACACAGCCATCAGCAGCAAGTAGACCAAGTAAATAAGATTTGACCGGAGTATCAATTTTGTCAAAATAGTTTTCATTAAGAGTGTATCTATTTCTACGTTTAGTGTTGACCCCAAAATTCGCCAAAACTCTGGCGACAGATTTACCACTAACTCCTACTAATTTGGGAATTGATCGACACTCTTCACCGCTTTGAAAAGCAACTAGTATTGCTTGTTTTTGCTGTGTATTTAGTTGAAGATATCTAGTAGCTGTCATTATATTTTGTCGAGTTGCAGTAAATCTAAGTTGCGATCGAATATCTCTTGAATTGGCAACATTTGCCGATCGACAGTCATGAATTTATGATCTGCCGTGGCGCGAATTGTATTACTATCTTCTAGTAAGTATTCAAATACTTCCTGTTGACCTCGATCGTGCCATTGAACAATCGGCTGCTGAATTACATAACTGTTCTCGTCCAAGCTCCAAATCGTACAGGCAATTTTTTCTGTGACAATTTTACCGATTGGTAATGCGCCATATTCAACTGTCATGACTTTAGTTTCATAACTCAAGCAATATTCAGCGAATAAAACCATCTTATCGAATAAAGCATCTGCGATCGCGTGAGGTACTCCTTTCTTGGCAGAACCATCGAGAAACTTCTCGCGCTGTTTATTCATTTCATCGGCTTTTTTCTTACCCATGCACCGCCGCAAAATATCAGCCTCACCGAGGGTATATCCTGCCAAATCTTGAGCAATTTTCATGATCTGCTCTTGATAGACAATTACCCCATACGTCTCCTCTAAAATTGTCTCTAGAATGGGATGCTCGTAAGTGATTTTTTCACGCCCGTGTTTGCGATCGATAAAAATTGGAATCAGTCCCGCATCTAGTGGCCCCGGACGATATAATGCCAGAATCGATGATAAATCCTCGATACTCGATGGTTTCAATCTCGCCACCACATCCAACATCCCCGAAGACTCTAATTGAAAGACGCCTTCTAAATCTCCAGACTCGACTTGTTTATAGGTTCTCTCAACATTTGGCGGGCGTTTATTTAACGATCCTTTATTTAAGATTTTATAGGTACGTCTTTCCTCAAAAGTGATATCATCTGGATCGATAATATCGCCCTTGGTTTGTTCGATCGTATCGATCGCATTTTGGATGATTGTCAGATTCCTAAGACCCAAAAAGTCCATTTTCAATAGACCCATGGAGTCGAGATCTTCCATATAATATTGGGTGATCACCGAGCCATCATTATTCCGCTGTAACGGGACGATTTCATCTAAAGGTTGCGCCGAAATTACTACCCCAGCCGCATGCACCCCAAAGGTTTTGTTCGTACCTTCGATCCGCATCGCCATATCCACCCACTGTCTAGCCGTAATTTTTTCGCCAGTCTCTGGATCGGCATATTCGCCCGTTTCATAAATCTGTTTGAACTCCGGTACTGGCGTTTTATCCGAAATCATCACCGCCAATTTTGTTGGTTTCCCGCGCACGACGGGAATCATTTTCCCCAACTCATTCGCCGCACCATAAGGGATATTCAATACCCGTGCGACATCCTTGAGTACTGCTTTAGAAGTCATCCGGTTGAAGGTGATAATCTGCGCTACCCGTTCCTTCCCATATTTCTCAGTCACATATTCGATCACTTCCGCCCGCCGTTCGATACAAAAATCCGTATCGATATCCGGCATCGACTTCCGATCTGGGTTCAAGAACCGCTCGAATAGCAAACAATGATGTACGGGGTCGATATTAGTAATTTTCATCGCATAAGCGACTAGAGAACCCGCTGCGGAGCCTCTTCCAGGGCCGACAGGTATAGCGCGATCGCGTGCGAATTTGATATAATCCCAAACAACTAAAAAGTATGTCGAAAATCCCATCCGCTCGATCATTTTCAACTCGAAATCGAGTCGTTCCTGATAGACTTGTTCGATATCTCCATACCGTTGTACCTTCAACCGCTCCTTCAATCCTTCCCGCGAAATCTCCTCAACAAAAGTCGCGGGAGTATGCCCCACAGGAATTGGGAAATCAGGAATCTTTGGTTCGCCTAAAATATTGTAAGGTTGAATTTTGTCCGCAACTTCAAGTGTATTGGCGATCGATTCAGCAATCACATCATCGGGTAAATGATCACGAAATAATGCGGCCATTTCCTCAGCAGATTTGAGATATTCATTACCGCTATACCGCATCCGTTTGTCTTCACGAATCAGTTGCCCCGTCTGAATACACAGCAATGCATCGTGAGCTTCTACGTCATAACAGGAGACAAAGTGAGAATCATTAGTAGAAATAATTTTAATATCTAGCTCGCGGGCAATTCTGACAATTTCCACATTCACGACCCGATCTTCTTTCAAGCCATGATCTTGGATTTCTAGGTAGTAATCTTCCCCAAATCGTTCTTTATACCATCTCGCCACTTTTCGAGCTGCATCGGGTCGTCCCGCCATGATTGCTTGCGGAACTTCACCACCCAAACAACCACTAGTGATAATCAACCCTTCCTTGTATTTTTCAATATATTCTTTGTTAATACAAGGACGTGCAAAAATTCCCCGTCCCTGAAAACCTTCGAGGTGAGATACTGTCGTTAATTTAACTAAATTCCGATATCCCTGGGTATTCTTCGCTAGGATCACTTGGTGAAACTTCTGATATCGCTTCTGCTGCGTGAAGTCACCATTGATCACATACATTTCATTGCCAATAATCGGCTTGACATTGCGAGTGCGACAGACTTTAATCAGTTCGATCGCCCCATACATCACACCATGATCCGTCAGCGCGATCGCGGGCATCCCCAATTCTACCGCTCGATCGACCAAATTCGGCAACTGACTAGCTCCGTCAAGCAGGCTGTAGTCACTGTGCATGTGCAAACCAACGAAAGACATAGGGCAATATTTAGCGCAGGTAGATAGCATTATTATAATACCCCTTTCAATAGTACTAAAGCATTACTTTAATAAATATTATTGTGTTGGCTTAGTATCGTGGTGATTAGAGAGCGATCGCATTTAGCAAGGAACTAGATTTTTAGATTCAGATCGATCGCCTGAAGTGTCATCAAAAATAGCTCCTCTATCGATCAAATCTTGCCTCATCAATTCAGAAATTCCTGAGTTATTTCTGAATTGTGCATCGTTCACCTCAGCACCATTTAAATTGGCACCACTTAAATTGGTAAACATTAGTTTTGCACACCTGAGATCGGCATTACTCAAATCAGCATTACTCAGATTGGAATGAGTTAGATCGGCACAAATTAGGTTAGCATGACTAAGATTAGCATCAGACAGATCGGCCTGAGTAAGTTTTGCACCACTTAAATTAGCATGATAAAGTTTAGCACGATTGAATTTTGTATCAATTAGAAAGGAACAATCCAGATTCGCATAACTTAGATTAGCTCCCATCAGATTTGCTTCCCTTAAATCAGCATTCTGTAAGTTTGCTTCACTGAGATCGGCATTGATTAGATTCGCGCCATCCAGTCTTGTTTTTGTAAAATTTGCCTGTCTAAGATCGGCACCCATCAGGTAAGCAGATCCTTGACTTGGATATTCAGGATAAGGAGCGTGGCTTCTCTTCCGCTGATTCTCCACATAAATATGACTAAGATCTACACCTTTTAATTTTCTGTATGGAATTTGTCGAGCGAATATGTCTTTGGCTAAAACCTCTTTTAGTAAATCTTTAGAATTATCTAAATCATGATAATTTATCTTCCATTCATCAGGAAAATCATTCTGAGTAAAGATTGCTAGAGATTGATTAAAGCAATCAATCGATCTTTCTAAATTATCTCTACGATCGCCTTGACTACGATTTTGGTAAGCTAAACCAAGATTGCGTTGCAACATTGCCCAATAGGTTGCCGGAATATATTCTCTCGTATAAATCCTCAGTGCATGATTAAAACAATCGATCGGTTCGTACAGAATGCTCTGAGGTTCTTCTACGTGTAATAATTCTGGTCGTTTCTCGATATTGCCATGCTCTGCATATAATCGATCGATCTCCTCCTGCCAATCAGGATTAAACCATAGCACTTCTTCTCTAGATACTTGTAGCTGCTGACAACTCTCAAACACAACTTGAGGGATATTCTGCATCGCAGAATCTATATGTATCGAAGTTCCAGGCTGTGGCGAATTGAGGTACGACGCAAGTGTTACGGTTTCTCCAGATGGCAATGTCAAAAAAGTTAACTGCAATTCATCTAAGCCATCATAGCCATCATAAATCGGCAAACTGAGCGGAATGACCAAAGACTCGATCGAGTCATCTAAAAACGCAGCAGCAGTATTTGCTGGAGATACTTCTT
>NZ_JANNDR010000039.1:0-2539 GCF_031378165.1 Chamaesiphon sp. OTE_75_metabat_556 | reverse complement strand
GCTTTTTGGCGTGGTCACGGTTACTTCTGCGGCGGCTGGTCATCAGGTATCTATTGCCTCAAACTGTTGACTAGAAACAGTTTGACATCTTTTCTCACCCTCTTGACAAATTTCCGATTTTCTTAACTTGTCACTAATGGTTCCCACCAGCCATCAGCAATCCGAATGCCGCCGCAGCGACTTACCAGATCTGGATTCATGAAATAAGCCCACACTTCAGCCTCGGCAACCCGATCGGCTGTATATGCCACGACCGCTTCACGGTTATAATCATTGGCGGCGGGATCTCGGTGCGGCTCGTAGTCTTCGAGGACATCCAACTGGGCTAAAATCTTGGAGTTCGGAAACCGCAGCACGAATCCCTGAACTTTGCTGGCACCGTGAATCGCTCCTGGATAGCCCAATGACGGCAGATCGTACAACTCGCCATAGATATAAGCACGGTAAATACTCGCTACTTCAGTGCCACAATAGCAGTCGAAATTAGCCGCTCCAGGTTTGAGCGTGCCGTAGACAAAGACGCTGACAGTTGTCATTTCTCACCAACCAAATCTCTACCCGCTCATTTCGTTTTTTGTAACTATGACAATTAGCAAAAAAAGCCAGTCAATGCAAGTCCCCAAATTGCTGGCAGATCATCTGCGGTGGATGGTAGTACTGGCACAATTGCGCGAGGTTGGTGGCAAGGAGCATCGTTATGCTGTCAAACAATTGGTAGCCGATCTCCAATTGGGCAGTTTGTTTGGCAAGCCCACGGGTGAAATCGAGCGCGAACCTGTCGTCGGCTTGAGCAAGAAAGCGTGGGAAATTTGGTTTTGTGGCAAGTCGGTAGAAAAAGGCGAAAGTCCGCTCAATTCGATTTATCAGTGTCGGAGTTTCTATAGTTTGGATGCGCCGAATAACCTGTTGCAACGGTTGAATAAACTCTTGGATCTGGCGATCGATCGGCACAAAACCCTCGAACCTGAAGCCAGGCGGGGTAAGAAAGATAGTAAATACGATCGCTACCTCGAACAATGGGGCGATTATGCGCTCCAATTAGTCGCCCTCAATGGTGGTTGGGAGGAGTTTAGTAATAAGGCAAGTTTGGCCGAGATTCAGGATCTCTGGGTGGGCATCAAGCCGCCCCGAACGGGGATGACAGGTGCAGATCGAGAGTCATTGATTCAGCGGATTATCTATCTCGATAACGATCGTTATATTCAAATTGTGACGACCGCGATCGACTCATTATATCCATTGTGGTTTTTCAAATCCCAGGAGCGCAAAGATTTGCTCGATCGGATCGCCGATCGCGATCGGGAGCTAAAAAAGGCTCTACCCAAGCGGGATTTATATATCGATGTCAATACTCAAATTGGTCAAATGGCCGGCTTACCGTACCCATTTGGCGTGGCTGACGAGCTGCTGGCTTATTGCTGGGATGTCGAACTAGAGTCTGTCAGCACTCATTTGGGTGAAAGTGCCTGGTGTCCGACGGCGATTAAATCGATCGCCCGCGAACTGCAAAATGAATACTGGAGTCCGCCCCTATTATTTACGATGTGGGGCGATGAATTTCCACTCCCTGACGATGATAAACATAACTATTCGATTCCCTTTATTGCTTTAACTCAAGGAGGTGATCGATTTGGCGAATTGTATCAACGGATCGCGATGCCTGCGCCCGAAGGTGAGGTAAATCAAGCACAACCATTAACCGATCTGAGGATGGCGATCGAAGCTGATACTTATGGTGAAAAAATCCTCGATCGATTAGCAGCCCAACAACAAAAGATCGCCAAGCCAGCTCGCTATACTCGCACCCAATTTCTCACTGAGGAATTAGATGTCGATTCGATCGCTAGTTATTTTCCAGTCAGTTTATCATTGCAAGTCAATCCCAATTACCAGCAATTAACCACAGCAGATTTGTATCACAAGTGGGGCAAAGTTGGTGATGCTTTTAACTATACTTGTCCGCAATTAGTCTTAGCTGGCGGCATGTTTTTAGCCAGACAAGCCAAGGCCACTGATCTAATTATCGATTTGGGTATTTATTTACATACTGTCGAGTTATTGATTCGCAATCTCCGCCCGGAATGGGACTCGATCGAGCGGTATTTTCCCCAATTGGCGAGTAATGAGATCGAGAAGAAACAAGCCGCTGCCCAGGCAATTCGGGAAGCTTGTCAGGTAGTTGCCAAGAAGAATCGATTGGTTAAAAATAATGACTTGGTCAGTGCGAATGCGATCGCGGAGATCCTCAGTCAAGTGGCGATTGAGATGTTGGCAGCATTGATTTCTCCCGATACGGAAGCATATCGGGATTGTGCCGAACAGATCGATGATTGGGGTTGGGCAAAGTTGTTTGAATCGGTGCAGTTGACTTCGGTATATATTGCCTGTGAATTATTTACGGGGTAGGTGAAAGGTGATATAGCATAGCTTTTACAAACTCGATTCGATCGATCGAGAAAATCTATAAATTTAGATCTTCATGATCAGCGTTAGTTCGGGTTAAGGATCGTCACTAAATGCTTGTGAAAAGCAAATCGGT
>NZ_JANNDR010000559.1:0-5279 GCF_031378165.1 Chamaesiphon sp. OTE_75_metabat_556 | reverse complement strand
TGGAACGAACCCAAGCATCGGTAGACCGGGAAAAGCTTGAAGGGCAATGGCAACATCCTGGATAGACATAAGTTAATTTACTTGAATGTTTCTAAAAACCGCAGGGCTTGCGGGGTTAGTCTGTGGAGCGAACATCAGACCAAATCTCCCTTGGGAGTGGAGGCAGTTGCGATGAAGCAGAAAAACCAAGAAGTGATTCTTGGAATCCTCGTGCGTTCACGCCGAGGAGCATGTCAAAGAGAGATATCTTTCCGATCCTGTTTCATGTCAAAATTACCAACTACCCTCGAAGAATCGATCGCGTTAGCTCAAGCTGCGACAATTGCGGCGATCGAAGCTGGACATCAACGAATTACGGTCGAGATTCTGATTCCCGAACTCAAGTCGATGGGTTTGGCACGGCAATTCATCGAGTCTTTTGTCGAGCGGGGAAATACGCTCAAGGTGTTATTTACCGATACGGGCGCGGCAGCTTTGGCAAAACGGGATTGGCAGGATATTAGTTTTAAGATTGACGATTTGGGCAATAGTCGATCGCCGATCGAGGATAAAATTCAAGCCGAAGACCAACTATTTATCGCGATCGATCCGTCGGCGGTGGAAGTTGCCCAGGTTGAGAAATTATGTACCGCTGCTGGCGATCGTCCGGTAATCTTATTCTTACCTAAATTGGAAGATGCGGCGATCGTCGGGATTGGTTATGCGGCTCGACAACTGCGCGACAGGTTCCTGACGACACTCACCTGTGCTTACTATATCAAGCCCCTCGAAACAGCAGCCATTTACCGCTGTTATCCGGCGCAATGGCAGGTGTGGCTGGAGGCAGATGATGATTATACCCTGCTGTCAGAATCGCCAGAAAAACCAGTCGGTGACGAGCTAGATGCGATTTTGACGCCTACTACGCCAGGGGATAATGCTACTGCGGTTAAATCACCTGGGATCTTTGCGAGTTTGGGTCGTTTTTTGCGGACTTTGAGTAGATAGTTGGAAGCGGGGAGTAATTTAAAAGTGAAGACAAGAAACCCGACTGCTTGGAAGTCGGGTTTCTTGCGGGGTTTTGCTCTGGCTATTGCTCATTTTTAATCTGCAACATATGTTGGCACTTGCCGCTGACTAGATTCCCATAAGCTGTGGACGCAAGCTTCGGCGAGATCGCCCAACTCAGCAACCAAGATCCCTTCAGATACATGGGTATTTTTGGTCAGCCATACACCGGCAATATTGACTTCATAAAAATCACGATCGACACTGCAAACGGCAACAGCCTCTGGGAGCCGGACGATCCGATTGCGATCGATGCTGGTAATTGCAGCGGCTGACAAGAGAAAAGAAGCATTACCCGGTTGGACGCAGAGTGGTTCGCTAATCCGTAAAGCTAGCAGCGTGCGCTGCAACACCCATTGTTCTAAGGATTCCGCAATCTGTTCTAAATGCAAGCCAAATTCGCTATAGGCTAACTTCAACATGTTCATTCCTCAACTGTTGTCGTGCTAATTTGTCGATCAAATCCGGTCTAGCGATCGAATCCGATATCTTCATTAAATGACATGCATGACTGAGTTCGAGCCTGAGAATGACTGACTTATGTATCTTTTGTGTATCTTGAAACTACTGGAGATCTGAATTATTATGTAAGACTGAAGTATCGATCGTGAGAGGTTACATGCCCAGATCGCTCAGAGTGCGACAGGATTGCATTAGTAAAGTCAAGCTAGCACTCGGCCGCAATGGTTTTCCGAGCCAACGTTCTTTAGCTGAAGATGTCGGATTTGCCCTAGCCACAGTCAGTAATTTCTTGACGGGTAAGCCGGTTGACTACACTACCTTTGAAGAACTCTGTCGAAAATTAGGACTTAATTGGCGCGAAATTTCCACTGTGGAGGTTGAGATTGCGATGGTGCAGCGAGAAGAGGCTCCCAAACTGCCAGAACGGATGTTGCTGGTAGAGAGCAGCATCGATCTAGAGACATCACCTTGTTACCCAAATGGTGCCGTCCCGTTGGGTTCCCCTTTATACTTGGAGCGCAGTCCCTTGGAAGTGCAGATCGATCGAGAACTGCGGAAACCAGGAGCCTTAGTCCGCATCAAAGCACCGAAGGAAATGGGTAAGACTTCGCTGCTGCTGCGGATTCTCGATGTTGCGAAAACTTTGGGATACCACACCGTCAGCCTGAACATCGACCAAGTTGACGAATTAATTTTGAGCGATCTCGATCGATTTTTGCGCTGGCTGTGTGCCAATGTCGCGCGGCAACTGCATCTCAAACCCAGGTTAGATGAGTATTGGGATGAAGATTTAGGCAGCAAAATTAGTTGTACTGCCTATTTTCAAGACTATCTCTTACAGGAGATCTCCACGCCCTTGGTATTAGCATTTGATGAGGTGAATCAGATTTTCGAGCATCCGCAGATGGCTAAAGACTTTTTTCCGCTGCTGCGATCTTGGTATGAAGAAGCAAAAACACTCCCGATCTGGCAAAAACTCCGACCGATTGTGGTACACTCTACAGAAATTTACATTCCCCTACAACTTTGTCAGTCCCCATTTAATGTGGGACTGCCGATTCAGTTAAATACTTTCTCGCAAGCGGAGGTGCAACAGTTGGCGCAACGCTATGGACTCGATTGGGACGATGATGGCATCGGTGCTAGGCAACTGATGGATCTGGTGGGGGGACATCCCGCACTAGTTAATATTGCTTTGTATCACCTCAGTCGAGGCGATATCACCCTAGCGAAATTATTGGAAACTGCCCCGACAGCTACGGGGATCTACCACCAGCACTTGCAACGGCATTGGGCAACCCTGGCAGAACAACCAGAATTAGCGCGTGCGCTCGATCGCGTCATGAGTGCAGATCGACCCATCCTCCTCGCCCCGATTCTGGCTTATAAGTTAAATAGTCTGGGGCTGATCGAGCGATCTGGCGATCTGTCAGTGCCAGGCTGTCAGTTATATCAGCAGGCATTTAAGAGCGTGCAGATTGATTGAGGAGTTGGGAGAATTGAATCATCGATTGGGTTGGTAATAGGAGCCGATCGCTTGATGCATCCAGATCGATTTCGATATTAAATTCGCAAACTTTAAGGAGTCGAACATGAAAAAGAAAGTCGTGATTTTAGGTGGTGGTGTGGCTGGCATGAGTGCGGCACACGAATTGGTAGAACGGGGGTTTAATGTGGTGGTCTATGATACTCGCGATATTCCAGGTGGTAAAGCGCGAAGTATGCCCGTTCCTGGCAGTGGGATCGATGGTAAAAAACCGCTACCTGGAGAACATGGATTTCGATTTTTCCCAGGATTTTATCAACATATTACCGATACGATGAAACGCATCCCTTACAAGCGTAACGCGCAGGGTGTGTTTGATAATTTGGTCGATGCCACCCGGATTTACGTGCCCCGATTCGATAAAGCAGGATTGGAATTACCTGCCAAAGTGCCAACTAATAGCACCGATCTCCGACTATTAGTCGATACTTTCTTGCAATTGATTTCCCAGCAAGCTGGGCTAAAACCTGGCGAAATCGAATACTTTGGTCACAAGCTCTGGCAGTTGATCACTAGTTGTCACGAACGCCGGATTGGTGAGTATGAAAAAATCGATTGGTGGAATTTTGTCGAAGGGGATCGCTTCTCGGCTGAGTATCAGAGTTTATTAGCAAAAGGATTGACCGAATCATTAGTAGCCTCCAAAGCCAAACTGGCTAGTACCAAAACTGTCGGCGATATTTTCTTACAACTAATACTCGATCTGGTCAATCCGACAATTAGTACCGATCGATTGTTAAATGGCCCGACTAATGAAGTCTGGATCGAACCGTGGTTGGCGCATTTGAAAAGTTTTGGGGTGGACTATAACTCCCATAGTCAAGTCGAAACAATTAATTATGCCGACGGCAAAATTCAGAGTGCAACGATCCGAGATCTGCTGACCGATCGTACCTTTGAAGTTCGCGGCGACTATTATATTTCAGCGGTGCCGGTAGAAGTAATGGATCGACTGATTATCGATAGCAATCTCCATCACTACGATCCGACCTTCACAAATATTCGGACATTAGCCAAGAGCGTTGCTTGGATGAATGGCATTCAATTTTATCTCAAAGAAGATGTCCCAATTACCCATGGGCACATCTTACTGGTCGATACGCCGTGGGCGTTGACCGCAATTTCTCAAAAACAATTTTGGCCGGATGTCGATCTGAGTGAATATGGCGATGGGCAAGTCAAAGGCATTCTCTCTGTGGATATCTCTGATTGGGGCACAGACAATATCGGCGAGAATCCCCTAGAAAGTATCGGCATTTTGTTTGGCAAAAAGGCTAAAGATTGCACGGATGAAGAAATCAAAGCTGAAGTTTGGGCGCAAATGAAGAAAAGCTTCAACGTCAATGGTCAAGAAATCCTCAAGGATGAGAATCTCCACAGTTGGTTCCTCGACTCAGATATCATCGATCCCACCCGAGATTTTCTGGACGAACTCAATACTAAAGACAAGCAACAAGTCACCATTCCCGTCGAAACACTGGCGAAAGAGACCGCAGAATTGAATCCAGAAGAACGAGCTTCTAAAACATTTTTGCGATCGCTGTGCGATCTCGGTTCGGTCAAAAAAATTCCTAAAGAAAATGGCGAACTGATCTATCAATCGGTGATGGCTGTGACAAGTAAAACTAATCTCGAACCGTTGCTGGTCAATCTCGTCAATACTTGGCAACTTCGTCCCGATGCGTTTACGCGCATTCCCAATCTCTTTCTCGCCTCCGACTACGTGCGGACTAATACCGATTTAGCCACGATGGAAGGCGCAAATGAAGCCGCGCGCCGCGCCGTGAATGCGATTCTCGATCTGACTGGCGATCCGGCTCCGCGTTGCAAAATTTGGGAACTCCACGAACCCGAAATCTTTGCCCCCTTCCGCTGGCACGATCGCCAACGCTACCAACAAGGATTACCTTGGGAAGATCTGCTGGGACTCAAACGAATTTTGACTTAAACTACGCCGTGAATCGATCGACTAGTAGCGATATTCGATCGAGATCGCGACCTTCAATCTCAGCAAGAGCTAGCGATGTTAACATTTCCCAAGCATCAAATTTTGGCACAGATTTATCAGAGTGCCAACTCGGTTGTCTATCGATCGATCCGCGAGATCGATCGACAACCCATGATGCTCAAGCTGCTCAAACCAGGCTATCCGACCCCAGCAGAACTCACCCGCTACAAGCAAGAATATGAGATCCTCCGCTCCTTAGAACTTGATGGCGCGATT
>NZ_JANNDR010000545.1:0-2086 GCF_031378165.1 Chamaesiphon sp. OTE_75_metabat_556 | reverse complement strand
TTCGATGGTTTCGAGTAATTCCGCCGCTTCGATCTCAAAGTATCGATCGAGTGACTCTTGAAAATCTAGATCGTCGGTCATAAGGGTGGAGAGTGAATAGTGGATAGTGGATAGTGAATAGTAATTGGTGAATAGTGGGTCGTGAATAGTCGATTGTGACTGGTGAAATCAGAGTACCTAAAGGTACAAATCCTTTTTCAAAAGGAAGCTAGAGCGGACGCACAAGCGTCGAAATTTAATCGCTAGCCACAATTCACTATCCACTATTCACTATTCACTTCCTAATCCACCTTAAAGCGACTAACACTAGTCTCCAACACTTGCGAGGTGGCGATTAACTGTTGGCAAGATTCAGAGATTTGGGTCGCACTATCGGAGGTGAGATTGGCGATCATCGCCACGTCAGTCATCGCTGCGGTCAGTTTTTGGGATTGCTTGGTTTGCGTACCCGCAGATTGACTGATGGCTTTGACGAGTTCGCTGATTTGGCTAGTCGCTACCACGATTTCACTCAAACTCTGGCGGGTTTCGTTGACGAGGTTGGTACCTTGGACAACTTGGGCGATCCCGATTTCCATGGCTTCGGTAACATCGTTGGTGTCGATCCGGATCTCGTCTACTAGGCGTTCGATTTCGGTGGTCGCGTTGGCGGACTGATAAGCCAGGGAGCGGACTTCGTCGGCGACGACTGCGAACCCTTTGCCGTATTGACCCGCCCGGGTGGCTTCGATCGAAGCATTCAGCGCGAGCAAGTTGGTTTGGGTGGCGAAGTTTTCGTTCAAGTTGACGACTTTAGTAATCTTCTGGAAGGTTTCACCCAGGCGTTTAATTTTCTTGGCGGTAGTCGATACGGTCGATCGGATTTCGAGAATCTCTTCAACGGTACTTTCCATCAATGTGTCACCGTTTTGGACGGTGCGGTTGGCAGATTGGACGACTAGTTCGACTTTTTGAGCGAAGTCGGCGACTTCTTGGCTGGAGGCGGCCATCAGATCGACTTGAATCAAGGCGCGATCGAGTTGTTCGAGTTCTTGTTGGGCTTGAGCGGAGAGGTTATTAACTAAAAGATTGTTTTCGCTGGAGGTGCTACTGACGCTGATGGCGGCAGTCTGGACTTGGCGGACTAATTCGCGGAGGCTTTGAATCGTCGTGTTGTAGCCATCGGCGATCGTCCCGATTTCAGTTTCCGATAAGGGGGCGCGGACGGTTAAGTCGCCTCGGAAGGAAGGGCCGATCGCTTTGAGGACGAGTAGAGCTTCAGTTTCGAGTTCTTGACGGTTAGCGCGTTCCCGATCGACGATTGCCGATAGTTCTTGTTCCTGAGTCTTAACCCTGTCGAGGTATTCCGCGAGTTGGAGGGCGACGCCGATTTGGAGGGCAACTTGTTCGATTACCGATCGTTCCGAAGCATCCCAAACCCGAGGCGCATCGTTTTGATAGACTCCGAGCAGACCCCATAACACACCACCTTTGAAAATCGGTGCCAAGATATAGGCTTTCGCTTGATATTTTTCGAGGGACTGGATGTAACAGTCGGGGAAATTTTTGGCATAGATATCATTAACTGCCGTCGATTTTGAACCTTTGGCATACTTACCACCTTTAGTATTTTTCAGGTGAGTATCTTCTTCGGTGATATCTTTTTCTGACCACTTGCGGAGGAGACAGCGATCGCTCCCAGTCCGATTGCCACTGAGCACAGCATCTTTGGTCTGATCGACGAGGAGGGAGATCCAGCCACTACCGACAGATTCGGCGACGACTTGACCGCTCCAGTCTTCATTAAACTGGTAGACAACAGCCCGATCTGCTGTGGAAGCTTGGCGGATTTCTTGGACGACGCTAGCAAAGACATCATCAACAACTAAAGATTGGCGGATCCGATCGGCAATCCGGTTGATTGTTTGTTCTTGATCGGCACGTTTTTGGAGTTGCTCGATATAGTGGATCTGCTCCATCGCAATCCCGACTTGGAGACCCATCTGGCGGAGGGTTTCGATTTCCTCTTCTTGCCATTTGCGGACGTGAGCGTTTTGATAAGCAGCAATCAGCCCCCACAATTTGCGATCGGCACCAAAGATCGGCG
>NZ_JANNDR010000058.1:0-7283 GCF_031378165.1 Chamaesiphon sp. OTE_75_metabat_556 | reverse complement strand
TCGGTACCAACATCCGCACCCAAGATTGTTGAGCTGACAGAATAATTAGCAGGCGATAATCGGGTGTTTCGACTTGATATGAATCTTCATCGACAACCTTAATCGTCGTTCCAAAGCGGTTATTCAACAACGATCGCATCTCTTCTGGAGTCATATCAATTCTGGATTGAGGATTTACAATTTTTTAATTCGCTCGTCGAATTCGGCGCGTGCGAATGTTGGGTTTCACATTCGTTCAACCCAACCTACAAATATTTATGCAGCTAGGTAAGTAAAATTGATAATTATCAACTATCAATTATCAATTATCAACTAATCTAATGTTGTTCCTCTTCTTGATATTCAACCTGCTTGACAGTTTGCGGAATATCTACTTTTTGAGGAGCTTCAGGGATCTTGAGTTTTTGGGGCTGATAAACTGGGGACTTGGTATCGTCGCCCCACATATCATCTTCGAGCGTCAGTAGATCCTCGTCCTCTGGCTCCAATGGTTTGGGAGTGTTGGCAATCGGTGTATAGGGGACATCCTGATAGACTTTGGCGGTGCGAGGCTGCTCGCGGATCGGTTCGTTCCAGTTTTCGCCCTCATCTTCGTCGTCATAGTAGAGGGGTTGCTCTGCTTGGAGCCGCTGCGGCGGTAAGCTTGCAGCTTGAACTTCTTGCCAGTCGTCATCTTCCCAGACGGGCTGCTCGACTGGCGGCTGGGCGCGGACGATCGGTTGGGGTGGGCTGAGGGGTACGCCTGCTGGTAATTGATTTTCGGGACGGATCACTGCCGGACGATAGCTGTATTCGTCTTCCCAGGGGGCTTTGCCGAGACCGATCCGTTCGAGGAAGCCGACGGAGAGTTGTTCGAGGCGTTCTTCACAGCCTTGGAATACCATCAAGCGATTGGGACCGGTACTGACGACTTCATCGATCGAAAATTCGTAGGTACTAATTACATTATCGGGAATCAACGGTAAGCCGATCGCGGCAATAATAATCGAAGTCAGTTTGCCATCGTCGCAGTCAAGTTTGAAGCCTCTAACCTTGCCTAGCATATCGCCAGTTTCGGTGATAACTTCGCAACCGATGAGAGTTGTATAATTTTCAGGGTCGAGATCGTCGATCGCTTCATCGTTGGGCACGAGGATCACATCGCCCATTTTTTCGATCGAGGAGAGGAACATATATTTTACTAGTCCGCCAGGAGCAGCTAGCCAACCGTCGCGTAAACCCAGCGCGATTACTTCACGGCTGTCGATATCGACCAGTAGCTCTTTGACAATTCCCAAGCGTTTGCCTGTATCTTTGGCGATTACTTGGGTATCGATCAGATCGGAGCGTTGACGAATCAGTTCGGATGTCATATTACCAGATTGGTTGCGGAGTACGGGGTGCCGGCGCAGGTGGCGATCGATCTATCTCTAACATTTTATCGCCACCACTGCTCACATCTATTGTACGGTTTCCTCTACCACAAGTTATCGACCTCGATCGATCGATATTTTGCGATGAATGGCAATATGTGATTTATGATTACCCTGATCGCCAAATGATTTGCGGCTTTTGAGTCAACCAGGCTAGTCTCTTTGTGGTTAAGCAAAGCAATTATGACAAATAATACACAAAGCATATTATTGGCGATCTTACTGTGTATACTGCACTCATTAAAATATCACAATAACTCAATCTATCTATCTTTTTGCAAGTCAACTGCAAAAATTATAGGTGATTTTGTCGATCGTATTTTGGAGTGTATCCATGAAGTTTTCAAGTTCTATTGTTCGATCGATCTTTGTATCGATCGTCTTGACAACCATCTCAATAGCCTCAACTGCCAAGCCGTCATCAGCCTTTGATACCGGCCATCACTTCGATTTGACTCGTGATGCCATGCAAGACCAAGGACTAGGAAATACAGCGATCGAAGTCGCTCAACTAGAAAATTGGCTAGTCGATTACTATAGCAATCCTAAAATTTCACCCATCAAAGATGATGTAAATTTACTACATTTTGATAATCTGCTAACGCCACAACAAGTGCGTAACTATTGGGGTCGATTTACAGTCAATACGCGAGATGCAGTCCATCAAGCCACTAGGGAACGAAATCCACTCAAGCTACTGACAATTATGGGGATTTCGCTCCATGCCGTGCAGGATTTTTATACCCATTCAGATTGGGCCGAACAGCATCCACCAACGGGAAATAGCTACCGAACCGAAACTTGGTACAATTCATCCACCAAGAATATAAATGTCATCACTGCGATCGCGGGTCATTTTCAAGGAACGCCCCCACCAAACCATCCCAAGCATGGGGGATACGATAGCGGTTTGAATAAAGATTCTTATAATCGACCAAACTGGGATCGATCTTATGTATTTGCCTATGCTGGCAGCCGTGAATGGGTAAATGCGATTAAGACTTGGGTGAATGAAATCGACCCCAATTTTTGGACGACAGTCAAGTCATTTAGCGTATCGGGTAGCGATCGTCAAAAACTCGATCGGGACTTAACCGCAGTTTATCGAATCTCTGAATGGGTAAAAGATGGATCGGATGATGGCCACTGGAAAGGCCGAGGCAGTGGCAGTCGAGGCGAGTTTTTGGCATTTTCAGCCAGTTGGATTGCCCGACCTGATGGCCGCTTTGTTTCGGAATTTAAGGACAAAAAAACTTACCTTCTACTCAATAAAGGACTGGCGGTGAATGCTCCTAGTCCGGTAGCGATTCCGGTGGTGCCCAGATTGCCCATCAATCATCGAGCGGTATTGGTGAGAACTCTCAAAGTTGCTGAAAAAGATGATGTTGGTACTTTTGAAACTAAAATCGATCCATTCGGTAAAGCAGATTTTTACGCAAAAATCATGGTCGCCGGACAAGAGTTTGTTGAGGCGATGCAGATCGATCGATCGTCCAGAACGCCTGACTGGATGACAATTAAGTTCATTCCTAACACGCTCGTGACAGTACCAATTCGGTATCAACTTTGGGATGAAGATGGTGTCGGACGCGGCGATGACGAATTAGTAGATATTAATCCGAGTAAGGATATTCGCGCGCTGAATTTCTCGTTAAACGTTAGCAATCACAGTTTGTCAGGCGATTTAATGGGCGTGTTCGATCGAGAAGCTAACCCAGTAAATATAACAGGGAAGAAACCCGATAGCGATCGCGGTGTATTGCAGTTTTATGTAACCGAGCGGCCACTTAATGCCATTAGAGTGTCAGCCATCGATGTCGGACCAGTGAGATTAGGGCCAGTAACTCCCTAATACACTTGTCATTTCCTGGCATGAATACAAGCAATCTCAAATGAGTTTTGGATGGCAATACTTGCGATCGATAGTATCGTCAAACTCTCAACTATTTGGCGATCGATAGTAGATGAGTAACTTTTTAGCAGAAATCACCCGCATCAAACATAGTAGTAAATCTTCCATAAAAAGTCATGCCTAATATTGCAAGTTCTCAAAAAATTAGACGGATCGAAATTTTATTGTCAACAGCAGGTGCTATTGTAATTGGCTGCTTGGGAAATCCCTCATCGGCATTGTCCTGGACTCCAACTATGCACGCATATCTCGCCCAACAAGCACTGGATGATGCACTGGATGACGGAAAAATAACTATTTCCAAAGTGAATTATAGCAGTGGTGAAATAGTGGGGACGATCGGTACATATCAAGTCGATCCGGCGATTCTAGCGTCACTGCGAGCTAATACCGCTCAGTATCGAGCCGGTGTCATTGGACCAGATGCTTACCCTGACATTCTGACAGGGCAACAAGCAATTCACCCTGGTGAGGATTTTAGTAGAGTTGTCGGTGGATCTAATAGTTGGCTGCAACACCTGTGGGGTCGTGCTGCTGCGACTAATCGGCCGGCTACCACAGCCTTTACAATCGGTTATCTCACTCATGCGGCGGGTGATATGTTTGCACATACCTTTGTCAATAAGTTTGCTGGTGGTTCATTTGACATTAAGCCTCCAAAAGGTCCAGCTAATGCAATTAAACACTTTGTCGTCGAAGGTTATGTCGGTAAACGCTTGGATGCTCGAGCTTTAAACGCTAATTTTTTCAATGTCAGTATCAATGGTGTCGAGAGTTTCATTTATGAAAACACGATCGATGCCAGACCTGGTACAGTGTTAGACCGGCAATTACTGCGATCTGATGGCAAAGGGGCTAAGTTCTCAATCCCGCGTATATATTCCACCCTGCGAGCTAAATTAGTTCGAGATATTAAAGCATATGACGATCGCAAGGCTGAGTTCGATCGAGAGTCCAGAGCCTGCACAAATACTCTGTGTCGCGCAGCCGTCTTTACTAAAAAAAAGACTTACATGGCGAAAAATGGTCTCATTGTCACTTACAAAGAGGCTTGGCGCAATGATATTGATCGGGGACTCAAAGCTTGGCCAGCAGTCAGTCATGAAGTCGGTAAAGCACTATTTTTTAATCCGAGTAGATCGGCTGACACTCAAAGAGCCGAAGCAGTTTTGAAAAAATACACCACGGATCATCTCTTATCGATGTCTGGTGCGCCAGATTTTGTAGGTCTGACTATTGGGACAATTAGCAGCATTATTGATGTAATTACTCCCGATTTTCTGATCGAACCCATCCGGCAACTCAAAGACGATCTTTTGAATGTATTGCTCAAAGAATCGATCGGCATGACGAAGGAAGAATTAAAGGAATATATCACCAGTCCTGACAAATATTTCGATCGAGTGGTAAATCAAGGTGCAGGAGAAAACGTTACCCTAGCCACCTTTAATTCAAAGTACCTTCGTATTCAAGATACTGGCTACACCAACCCGCGCGAAGCCTTTGATTATCGTAAGGTTTCTGCTGCCTATAATACCGTCGTAATGAGTAAGCTGGTCTTGCTTAATCGCAGCGAACTGAATCGGTTAATGGTCGATCTTGGTAGCTCCTCACGATTGACAGAACCTAATGTAATGCTGGGCTTTGTGCGGACATTAGATGGTAGCAATCAGTGGAATACTCCCAGCGTCATGGTGTTGGCAAAAGAGTGTAGCACCTATCGAAAAATATTCATGAAACAGCCATGGGAACCTGTTACCCTCTGTCTGAATCGAACACCCATCGACATCCCGACGATCGATCCAGTTCTGCTACCATAACATGAGTAAATCGCTGTTACTCATGAATAAGCTTGCAACTCGATCGACATTTCCCGATCGAGTTGCAAGCTAAACTCAAAGCATCGCTCGATCGATTGAAGTAACGAGCTGAATCGGTTGAATTCACCCTTTCCAACCAGCAGCTAGCGCAATCAGAATCGAGGCTCCAAATGCGTAACGGTACCAGACGAAGACCATCGTGTTTTTGGTTTTGAGATAGTTGAGTAGGAAGGCAATCGAGATATAGGAAAAAATAAACGTAGAGATCGTACCTACTGCTAAATAGACGATCGGTAATTCATTCCCTTTAAAGATTTTGACAGCTTTAAATAAGGTCGCCGCTGCTAGTGTTGGCAAGCCCACTAAAAAAGAAAATCTCGCTGCTGTTTGACGATCCAATCCTAAAAACAAACCCGCAGTGAGGGTCGATCCAGAGCGAGAAGCCCCAGGAATCAAAGCGATCGCTTGAGCTAACCCGACCAAAAAACCATCCTTAATTTCTAATCGCTCGAATCCCCGTTGGTGAGTACTAAACCGCTCGGCAATCAATAAGAAAGTTGCCATGACGATCGACATCATCGCAATAATTTGGGCACTATCCGGCAAGATATCTTTGCCTAAATAGCCCAGAATTAGTGCGGGCAGAGTACCCACGGCAATACCGATGAAGATTTTGACATCAATGTTTTGCCAATCTTGGCGCGCAATGCCAGCGACACCACCAGTAACCACCGTAATGATATCTTTCCAAAAGTAAATTAATACCGCAATCACACTACCAAATTGAATCGCATCGGCATAATCTTTTTGACCTAATTGTTGCCAACCAAATGCCTTGGTCGTCACTAATAAGTGGGCGGTACTACTAATCGGGAGAAATTCGGTGATGCCTTGAACTAATCCCAAGAATAGAGCTTGTAAAATATTGCCATCAGCAGCAATAGGCGGAGAGTTTACGATTGCTGGTTTGGCTGCTACCGGAAGTACCATCAATCCAGCGATAATCATGCCGAAAATCGCGATCGCTAATTTAGTATTCGATCTCATATGCATACTTGGTGATGGGGCTAGATCGATTATTATCGATAACGACACTAATCGATCGGTTGGTACTATCGATCGCTCTCAAGAGCGGCTGGTGGTTTGACTGCGGCTAACTGGGTTTGATAAATGTGGATCTGATCGGTTAAACCTGGAATCCCAGGCACATTGTGATCGTAGAGTTTAAAGCCTTGACCGATCGATTTGGTCAAGACAGCGGAAGCATAGCCTTGATAATAGACAGGAACGGGGCGATTGGCATGATTGCCCCAGCCGTATTTCCCGGTCTCTGGCAGCTCTTTGCCTGCTGCATCTGTGGCGACGACGGGTTGGGAACCCCAATAATGTCCGGCATCGACGGCGGTATCGACGTCTGTTAATTTCTGGGCACCTTGACGGCGCAAGCGATCGGGAAAATCATCATTGAGCGTGAAATAATGATCGTGGTCGGCGGTGACGATCAGTTGATTGCGTGCCCAGCCGCCGTGAGTGGAGATCCAGTCGATGACCGTACCGACAGATCGATCGAAATCTACAGTAGCCCCGATCGTATTATCGAGATTATTATCGTGAGCAGACCAATCGATATCGCCACCTTCAATCATCAGCCAAAAACCATCGGGATCTTTGCTCAATACGGTTAATGCTGCGGTAGTGAGTTCGTTAAGTGTCGGATTTTCATTCCGTTCCCGCTGGACAAATTGCGGATCGGTTTCCTGTTGGAGCGGGCGGTTGGTATCTGGTTGCAAACCTCGTGTGGTATGCACTTTGGCCATGTCGAAGCCAGTGGTGTGATAATCGTGTTTGGCCGAACTTACGGGTAGATTGCCAGCTTGTCCCCGTGCTCCGTAAAGACCGAGCAATCGCTGTCCCCGATTGGGGTCGATTTTAGCGGCTGTTTGCGCTAATTTTTGGGCGGCATTGGCACCGCGTTCGAGGAAGGTGTACTGGTAGACGTTACGATCCGGTTTGGTGCTCAGTTCTTGATAAGTGGCGGCACTAATATAAGTATGGACTGGCTCGATCCCAGTGGGCAGGGGATCTTTGACATTCGATAGTGGGTGTCCGCCGCCGAGAAGCACTGTCGGTTGATAAATC
>NZ_JANNDR010000410.1:0-4507 GCF_031378165.1 Chamaesiphon sp. OTE_75_metabat_556 | reverse complement strand
TCGAAACTATTAAACGCAAACAGGATTAAATAATATGTTAGACGGATTCTCCAAAGTAGTCGCCCAAGCAGACGCTCAAGGTCAATACCTGAGCACCGGTCAGTTAGACGCACTTGCCGCCATGGTCGCCGCTGGTAACATTCGGATGGACACAGTCAACCGGATCACCTCCAACTCCTCCACCATCGTCGCCAACGCCGCCCGCAGCCTATTTGCCGAACAACCCAACCTGATCGCCCCTGGTGGAAACGCTTACACCAGCCGTCGGATGGCAGCTTGCTTGCGCGACATGGAAATCATCCTTCGCTATGTCACCTATGCCATCTTCGCCGGCGACGCATCAGTCCTCGACGATCGCTGCTTAAATGGCTTACGCGAAACTTACCTCGCCTTAGGGACACCTGGTTCCTCAGTTGCTGCTGGCGTTCAAAAAATGAAAGACGCAGCCGTCGCCATCGTTGCCGACAAAAATGGCATCACTAACGGCGATTGTAGTGCCATCATCTCCGAAGTCGCGGGTTACTTCGATCGCGCCGCCGCAGCAGTCGGTTAGATCGGAAAATTGACACAAGACCACAGTTTGTAAATTTATCAACCACTTCACCAAGATTTAGCACCAGTCATGAAAACGCCATTAACCGAAGCCGTAGCCACCGCTGATTCCCAAGGCCGCTTTTTGAGCAGCACCGAAATTCAAGTCGCCTTCGGTCGCTTCCGCCAAGCCGGAGCCAGCCTAGCCGCAGCTAAAGGCTTAACTGAAAAAGCCGACTCCCTCGCTAGCGGTGCTGCCAACGCGGTTTACCAAAAATTCCCCTACACCACCACCATGCAAGGCCCCAACTTTGCTGCCAATGAAGTTGGTAAAGCCAAGTGCGTCCGCGACATCGGTTACTACCTGCGGATGGTGACTTATTGTCTCGTTGTCGGTGGAACCGGCCCGATGGATGATTATCTCCTCGGCGGTTTGGCTGAAATCAACAAGACGTTCGACTTAGCCCCGAGCTGGTACATCGAAGCACTCAAGTACATCAAATCCAACCACGGCATGTCTGGTGATGCAGCTGTCGAAGCTAATTCCTACTTGGATTATGCGATCAATGCCTTGAGCTAGTTCCGAGTAGCTCGCTTACCCGAAGTTATCTCCATCCGTTAGCAATTGCGTTGACGAGGGGACGTGACTTCGGGTATTTTTTTGTTTGGTTGTAACTGTTATAGTCGATCGCGAGGTGTGAGGATGGGGATTTAACGCCCTGAGTTTTGGTAAACTGAAGAAAACACTCGCTGCGGCTGCGAACATTTATGACCGAACCTGACTTACTCAAAATCTTACTTCAGGATATTGCTGAAGCAGATTCAGCGACTCGGATGGTAGCAGCTGTTGAAAGGTTGGCTCAGGCGCAGTTAGAAGCTGGCGTACCGCACTTGATTACGGCATTGGGCTATAACAATCCAGGCGCAGCAGTAGCTGCTGTGGAGGGATTGATCTCGATCGGGCAGCCAGCAGTCGAGCCTTTGTTAGAGTTGTTGGATGGATATAATTATGGAGCCAGAGCCTGGGGCTTGAGGGCATTGGCCGGAATTGGCGATCCGCAAGCCCTCGATTTGTTGCTTGATGCGGCGGCTAATGATTTTGCATTGAGTGTCAGACGGGCAGCCGCTAGAGGCTTAGGTACGCTTCACTGGGATGAATTACCCCCAGCATCGATTGTGCCAGCACAAGCCAAAGTCGTTGAGGTGTTAGTTACGGTATCCCAAGACCATGAATGGATCGTCAGATATGCTGCGATTACTGGATTGCAAGAATTGGCGATCGCCAGTACTGTCTCACATCCCGATCTGACCCGTCAAATTTTGCTACGTTTCGATCGATTGGTAGAGATCGATGACAACCTCGCCGTCATTGCCCGTATTTGGTTGGCGCAAAAAACAATTCAGACCCATATTCACGAGATCCTATCTCAACAACCAATCTTAGAACAGCAGATCTCGATCCTCCATAACAATAGCAATGCCAATGATTGGCAAGCAACATTAGAAAAACTCTACGCCCGCAAACGCCAATCTCAACCTTATCCAGAAGGCGATCCACACAAGTTTCGCGAAGTCGCTGCGGCAATTTTTCGAGGAGAGTAAGTAATTCGATCGAGTATTGCGAGCTTAGAATTTGGTTGTACCTATTGGCAACTCACCAGTCTCTCCGTCTCTCCGTCTCCCAGTTTCCCATTTGCCACCATCCATCAGGTACACTAGAGGAAGATTGCCACTGTCTTCAGGAGTAAATATGATTCAACGTCGCGCGCATTCCCACTTTGACTCGATCCAGATTGCTTATCGAGCAGAGGAATTGATCGGCGCAGCTTCTAATCGCTACAAAATTACGGTACAAGTGGCAAATAGAGCGAAGAAACGCCACCGTTATGAATCTGACAATATTGACGACCCGACGATTAAACCCGTAATGCGTGCCATTATCGAGATGTCTGACGAGCTAACTCAGCCAGAGATCTTAGGTGACTAAATCGTAATTGACGATCGATTGAGGGGAGATTATTCACGAGATAATCTCCCCTTATTGTTTGGAGCTGAAAGAATAGATGGGAAAAGTACTCAAAGCTGGTGCAGGCTGGCGAATCGGCTGGAATCCAGGCAATGAATATCAAGGATTAGTCGGTAGTGACGACTGGGCGTTTGAACTTACTAATACCGAACTGGCTGATTTCTGTCGATTACTGGGACAATTGGCAGATAATATGCGATCGATCCAAGCCGAATTGATGGATGAAGAGAGCATCGCTTGTGAAGCCGAAAGCGATCTAATCTGGATGCAAGTACAGGGCTTTCCTCATCAATATAGCTTGCGGCTGATTTTAAATACTGGACGTAGTTGCGAAGGCAATTGGAGTGCTGATGCAGTGCCGGAGTTAATTGTTGCAGCCGCAAGTATCCAGTTTTTTTAGTCAGGTTGGAGCTGAGTTATCGCTGATGGGTCTACTTGCGATCGTCAGTAGTACTATTGCCAAGTAACGGGATGCAGCCGCCAAGGATAAAGCCGATAGCCGCCGCACCTGACAGTATTAGCCCCCAAGGTAGATCGATCGATCTCCAGAACACAAACCGCAGACTGACTAAGCTAGCATTCTGGACTGATACTAATGCGATCGTCACGACCCAAACCGCAACAATAACTGAAATAATTAACTTCGTCATACTTAATTCTGCGATCTCAAAGAATTCGATCAGATAGATCGATCTTAACTGAGAAGCTGAGATTCTAGAGGGAAGTGCTGTCAGCAGAAACTCAAATAGGATCGAGGATCGGCATAAATGAAGAATTATCCCGATCCCCTATCCTCTATTCTCTATTCCCTACTTCAAAGCATCAATCGCTGCTTCCATCGCCGAGGCTAGTTTATTCAACTGCTCGGCAGAATGAGTCTCCAGATAGACGCGGATCAGTGGCTCGGTACCAGAGGCACGCAACAGCACCCAGCTACCATCAGCGAGATAGAATTTCACGCCATCTTTCCGACCAACTTCTTTGATGTCAATTCCGGCGATATTCGTCGGTGGCTGTTCGCTATAACTCTTCATTACCGCTTCTTTGTGCGCATTGTCTAGATGTAAATCCAGACGACGATTCGATAAAGGGCCACCCGCTTCGGCGATGACTTCAGCGACCATTTGGCTCAATGGTTTGCCTTCATAAGCGATCGCTTCGGCAATCAGCATATCTGCCAGGATGCCATCTTTTTCGGGAATGTGGCCGATCACGCTCAAGCCGCCCGATTCTTCCCCACCGATCAGCACGGGGATAATCCGCATCTGTTCGCCGATATATTTGAAGCCGACAGCAGTTTCAATCAGGGGGACACCATGCTTGGCTGCAAAGTTGTCGAGGAGGTGGGTAGTCGCCACCGTGCGGACGATCGCACCCGTTTTACCTTTGTTTTTGATTAAATGTTTGGCCAGAACTAGGAGGACGGTATTGGGCGTGAGCATGTTACCCAGCTCATCGACGATCCCAAATCGATCGGCATCGCCATCGGTAGCGACACCCAGATCGGCTTTATCCTTTTGGACGGCGGCAATTAGCTCTCCCAAGAGTTCTGCTTTTGGTTCGGGCATCCCGCCGCCAAATAAGACATCTCTTTGCATGTGGAAGTTTTCGATCTCACATCCGCAATGGAGCAATACTTTGTCCAAATAGCCCCGCGAAGTGGAATACATCGCATCAAATTTGACCTTGAGCTTGGCCGATCGAATCCGCTCGACATCCAGCAGGGTATAAATAAATTTGAAATACTCTGGCTGTGGGTCGAAGGTGCTAATCTTGCTGCTATTTTTCTTTTCTGGCGGTGCGTCGCTAGCAGCAGCTAGATTGCCAACGATCGTATCGGTGATTTCTAAAGTCGCTGGCCCAGCATAATCGGGGATATATTTAATCCCACAATAGGCGGCGGGATTGTGGCTGGCGGTAAACATCAGCGCACCCGCAGAATTGAGGTGC
>NZ_JANNDR010000401.1:0-11567 GCF_031378165.1 Chamaesiphon sp. OTE_75_metabat_556 | reverse complement strand
ATCGATCGATCGCGGCTCTCGAAGTGATGAGTCGGTTCGCAGCCAATCCGAAATGGTTGATGTATCTACCGCCCACGATGTCGCCAGTGGCAACTTCCAAGCTGCCAGGATATCTCGAATATCCGACCGAAGCCTTTGATTATTATCGGATGATGGGTATTAATGAAGTCGTCTGCGAAGAAAAACACATGGGTTCGCGGGCGGTTGTCATTATTTGCAAGGATGAAGCAACTGTCGAAAAACGATTTGGGATTACGGGTGAAGGCATCGGCATCTGTTATACCCGCACGGGACGGAGATTTTTCAACGATTTGCAACTAGAAACCGCATTTCTAGAGCGTGTGCGGACGGCTTTAACTGCCTGTGACTTCTGGCAACGCTTGGAGACTAACTGGGTGTGCTTGGACTGCGAATTGATGCCCTGGTCTGCTAAGGCGCAAAGCTTGCTCAGAGGTCAATATGCGCCCGTAGGAGCAGCGGCCAATCATGCCTTGGATTATGCCACCCAACTATATCAACAGGCACTCGATCGAGGTGTAGCAGTCGCGCCCCAATTGGGAAAATTGCAAATTCGATCGACTATGGCGCACAAGTATGTCGATGCTTATCGTCGCTACTGTTGGACTGTAGACTCGATCGAAGATTTCAAGCTGGCACCGTTCCATATTATGGCAACTGAGGGCGCGGTACATGCCAGCCAAAACCATATTTGGCACATGAATCAAATCGCCCAAATCTGTCAGTCAGATTCGATCCTCCTCGCCACCACCCATCGCACCGTCAATCTTCAAGACGAAACAGCAGTGGCAGATGTGACTAAATGGTGGGAAACAATCACCCAAGCTGGGGGCGAGGGCATGGTCATCAAACCAATGCAGTTTATCAATACTGGCAGCAAGGGTTTAATTCAACCTGCGGTGAAGTGTCGAGGTTCTGAATATCTACGGATTATATATGGCCCCGAATACGATCTCCCCGAACATCTAGATAGGCTGCGCCAGCGGGGTTTGGGTGCCAAGCGCAATCTCGCATTGCGGGAATTTGCCTTGGGGGTAGAGGCGTTAGAACGGTTTGTGGCGAAGTTACCGTTACGTCAGGTACATGAATGCGTCTTTGGCGTATTAGCGTTGGAGAGTGAACCGATCGATCCCAGACTGTAAAATATGATCGATCGCATAATAATATTTGTAGTGCTTCCCAGATTGCAATGCCATAATGGGACATGAGACACTTCGCAAGTAGAAAATAAAAAGTTACTATGTCATCCTCCGTTGACGATCGGGTTTTGGATTTTTATAGTGGGTTGTTCGATTGCCTATTCTCCGAACCATTTCGTGCATCGATCTCCGAACGGCGACGGCTGAATGTAGTAATTCGCCAAGTAGAAGATGCCGCCGATGCCGCCTCATCTTCGTTGACTCGTTTCTTCCAAAGCCAGCAATTGAGCGAAGCAACAGTTGACGGAATTTTGATTGGCTTTGCGACGATGGGTGAATTATTAGTGCTCGAAGACATCGCTAACTCGAATGTCACCACCGAAGAAATTGTTGAAAATTTGCTCGGTCGTTTGCCCTGTCCGCAAACAGTTCAGCCAACTCACGATGCAGTATATCGGCTAGCACTTTATACCGTCGTGCAAGTTTTGATGCAGGTTGGCCCAGTAATGGCAGAGTGGAGAAAGCTCAATTTTTCCAGCACGTTTGAATTGCCCCGCAAAGTCGTTAACCGCTTGAATGTAATTAGCGACCAAATGAATGTATTGGGTCATTCTGGGCAAAATGGGGCAGACGAAAACTACGAGCTGCTTTATCGAGATTATCTACTGCAACGTTTTCATAAAGTCGAAGCTGGCACCGTGCGAATGACAACTAGTCTGGACGTGGATCTGCGAGAGCTATTCGTAATGCCTCGCGTGATGCCTCGAAAACGTATTCAACAAGAAACAAGGAATGGAACTGACGCTCCGATCCGTCTGATGGATTTAGATACGGCGAGGAGAATATATGGAAATCAGCAAGAAAATGAACAATTTGAATTGTCAGAAGAAAATTTAGACGATTCTAATACGGAACAAGCCCCTACAGCATTAGAACAGGTAAAAAGCTCTGCTCGTAATGTAATTGTTGGTTTACCAGGCGCAGGCAAATCAACATTCTTTGAGTGGTTGCAAGTCAAACTAGCATCTGTAGAAGAGCAGTTTATCTTAGATTTTCAGCAGGCGATTCCGTTAATGTTACGGGTGCGGCAACTCGATTTATTTAACCTACCTCAAGGTGCCGCCTTGATTGAAAAGGCAACTGCTAGTAGAGATCGGGCGGATTTGATGCCTGATGGTTGGATCGATCGACAGATGAAAGCAGGTAAAATTCTGTTGATGCTAGATGGTTTGGATGAGGCAGAACCAGAATTGCGGGATAAATACCTGATGCCTTGGTTATTTGGGCTGTTGAAACAATACCCAAGGTGTCATTATCTGATTTCCTCTCGTCCAGTTGGCTATCCGCCTGGGTTGCTAGAATCTAGCAAATTTGTTGAGTGCGACTTGTTGGACTTTGATGCACCTCAAATTCAGGAATACACTCGCCATTGGTGTACGGCTGTTCGACTGGCACAAAATGAATTGGAAGCAGAAGCACGGCGAGAAGGTGAACAGGACGGAGATAAGATCGTTGCGGGATTTCAGGAACACCCTTACATTAGCGATCTGGCGCGAAATCCATTGATGCTGTCGGCTATCTGCTTAGTCAACTATTTTGAAGGCGGTCGCCTACCTGATGATAGAGCATTACTCTACCGACTCTGCGTTGAGGGTTTGCTGCACCATTGGGATAAGCGGCGGGGGATTAATTCAGAATTTGGTTTTGATGAAAAGCTTCGAGCTTGTAGGGAAGTTGCCTTGGTAATGCAGGCAGAGGATCGAGCAGAATTTGAAGCGGATAGGGTAAAAGCAATCTTCACAACAGTTTTGGATGATTCAGAAAGAGCAACTAAACTCTTGGAACATATCCGTTATCGCACGGGACTGTTGTTAGAACGTCGTCCCAATGTTTTTGGCTTTGCCCATCTGACATTCCAAGAATATCTAGCAGCACGAGCAATTCACGAAGGGAATCGGCAAAGTATTGATGCTAATCAGTTAGTGAGAGAACATGATGATGGACGCTGGACAGAAGTTATTGCACTCTATTGTGGTCAAGCAACAACACCTGCTGTTCGAGTGTTGATCGATCGATTAATAGAACAGCCAGATACAATATCTTTAGATAAGGTACTGACAGAAGCCTATTTTTCTGCCAGCTCTGACATAACTCAAGATCGAGGTCTGCGACTAAGGATAATAGAAAAAGCCGCACGATCGCCACAGTTCCAGCTCCAACTTCGTAAACCTTCAGGATTAATATATAGATTTTCAAAAGATGAAGTCTCAACTATTGCCAATAATATAGTTGGAATGGTGGAAGAAAATAGTGATTCTTTTAGTAGCGCATGTCTTTGGCTTAGCGATCATCCAGACATGATAGACAAAGAAACCCTAAAAGTAAGATTATTTTCTCTCCGTAGTGCGAATCCTCATCAGATTGGTGAACTAGTATTTCTGACATCTCAATTTGCATCAAAAAATATTTTTGAAGAGCTAATAACGAAAGTAGATTTGACATCTTCATTAAATCTTAGACATTTAAGAACAAAAACTTGCGCCACTATCGATCAGCGATCTTTCTGCTGCTCTATGGCCGAAATTGCATTCTTGGGATTGTCCTTTCAGTCATCATGGAGTAATCTAATTTCATTTAAAATAGAGGATATTTTGCAAGTATTAATGCAAACAATGAATGACATGAAATGTGGGAATTTCGTGACCTTTCATATATTGGCACAGTTTGTACACAATCATTTACATCAAAATCCTTCTTGGGATACTAAGAAAAAGAACAAACTTGCTATGTTGTCACGACAAATAGCAACAAAGATCGCAAACGGACAGATAAATCATCATCTTAATGAGAATGATGATGATGATAGCATCGTTAACTTTGTAAATAATTTAAACAGTTGGGCTAACTTACTAGATGGCATCAAACCATTAGAAAAAATACTGATTAAACCAGTACTGAAAAAACAATCTACCCGAACTAAATCTAAAAAGAGGTAAATTATATTGAACGTTACGTCAAAAATATCCCCAGCATTTGAGCCATTTCTTGCCGATAGTGGAGAGGATGGGAAGCGAGATGCGATCGTAATTTATCGGACACCCCCGATTGAAGGATTACATTTACGCGGTCGATTGCGGGAACTCAAACGACGAATGGATGAAGTTAAGCAACAGGCAGCCATTCAAAAATTGATCGAACAGAGAGTGTTAAACCACTACAAAGAAGCCAGCAAAGATTTGGGTTACTCCGCACAACCGCTCAAATCTTCCCACATTGGCTCTGGTTCTCTACCCATTGCCAATATTGAAGTCACTCGCAAAACTCTGGCAGCATTAGCCGAACAACCAGAGGTGCTGGCGATTTTACCCAATCAGAGAATTCATCTAATCCAGCCTCGTAAAGTTGACTATTCAGCATTAGCCCAGCAAGAACAAGATGACAGTCTCACTTGGGGATTAAAACAACTAGAGATTCCCAAACTGTGGGAAACTACCAAAGGACAGGATATTAACGTTGCAGTTCTCGATACAGGTGTATACGGTGCCCATCCCGCCCTGGGCGATCGAGTTAAGGAATTTGTTGTTATCGACCCCTTGGGCAGGCGCATAACAGCCTCTCCAGCATTTGATTCCGGCCAACATGGTACTCATGTCTGTGGTACGATCGCAGGCGGTCAGACTTCAGATGGCATCTCGATCGGTGTGGCTCCTCAAGCCAATTTATTTGTGGCTGGTGTTTTGATTGGCGATGCCACATTAAGTACCTTGATGGAGGGGATCTCCTGGGCGATCGAACAAGGAGCAGATATTATTAATATGTCTCTAGGCTTTAATTATTATGAGCCGCTTTTTGCCGAAATCTTAGAAATTTTGCTCAACCAATATGGCATCTTACCAGTTGTCGCGATCGGCAACGAAAATCATGGTAATAGCAGCTCCCCTGGCAATACTTATAATGCCTTCTCCGTTGGAGCCATCGAGCAGAACAAATCAGATGGTTTTAGTGTCACTTCTTTTAGCAGTGGTGCCAGCCTCGTTTTTCCAGGCAAAGAACCTGATTTCTTAGTCACCAAACCTGACGTAGTTGCCCCAGGTGCCCAGATTTATTCCTGTATTCCACCGACAAAATGTGCAGATGGAACATTGGAATACAATTTCATGGACGGCACTTCAATGGCAACGCCCCATGTCGCCGGAGTTGCCGCCCTACTAATGGCAGCTAACCCAACGGCTCCCGTAACCGATATCATAAAAGTACTAAAGGAAACAGCCAGCCATCCCAACGGTGCAGATCTTTGTCCTTGCAATCGATGGGGACATGGCTTAATCCAACCCGTTGAAGCTTTAAAAGCCCTGAAAGCATAACTGGAGTAAAGATTGTGATTGAAGATAGTGAGATCGATCGAAATAAACTCAACCCCGAATTTGCAACTCGGTTAGATCGGCTTGCGCCACACCAAAAGGTTCGAGTTGTTGTTCTACTTCATTCTAAAGGTGCTGGAAATCTGAATGGAAAGCGGCAATCGCGGTTAGAACGTCAATCAACCATCCAATCTTTACGAGAGTCAGCAGTACAATCTCTGGCCAATGTTAACGAAATTATTCAACATTTTGAAGGAAAATTGCTGATGGATTGCCCTGATGCTTTAGGTTCTATTCCGATCGAAATTACCGCCGCTGGGATCGATGCGCTCACAAAATCTGAGGCAGTTAAGGCAGTGATGGAAAATAGCTCTATTCATCCAGTTCGATCTACCGGATTATTTGATTAGATCGGCTGAAAAAGCCGATCGGGTATAAAAAATGTAGATCTAGTAAAATATAGAATGAGTGATAAACCTTCTGCGATCGAATTCAAAACCGATCGAATCGTTTGCATTGACCGAGAGGATTTACATCTATTTGCTGAGGTAATTGACACTATTGCTATTGACGATCGCTGTTGGGTCAGACCGCTGGCGATTGCGAGATCTACCTCTGAAAGTTTTAAATTAGAATTTCTTCACGATCTGCGCGATGCGGCTCAACTAATTCTACCCGCAGACCTATTTCGGGATGCTTTAGATACAGAAGTTTTGCCACTGATATCAGAATTATTTCATCCCGATCGAGATTCAACCAAATCGACAAATGCTCAACGAGTATTATATCAATTCATCGCCGAGCGGTATCGATACCAACAGCTACCAAGAGTTCAAAATTTTGATTTGCGCTAATCGATCTTAGTTTTAGTTTCAGGCATTAGAGCGATCGCCATAGTCTAGAACCACATTTAGGCGATCTGAGTCTTGGCTAAGGCTTCAAGCAGTTCTGCTGACGTAAATGGCTTGGTGACAAATGCTTTTACCGTCTGGACTTGGGGCAGTGGCTCCCCTGGCGCATCGACGATCGATTCGAGATTGACGACGGAACCGCTCATCACGATAATCTGCACTTGGGGGTTAATCCGTTGCAAAGTCTCGATCGTCGATCGGGTATCGAGATTGGGCATCATCATATCGATCAGCACGATCGCAATACTATGGTGCGATTGGGCATAGATCGAGATCGCTTCGATCCCGTCACTGGCTAAGATCACGCGGTAGTTATATGCTTCTAGCGATTCTTGGGCGATTTCGCGAATTGCCACCTCATCATCGACAACTAATACCAATTGACCTTTGCCATCATGTCGAGCCGCAGCTACGATTGGGGGTTCGACTTCTTGGCTATCGTTGGCGAAGCCTCTCCAAGGGAGAATCGCTGGTAAATAGATCTTAAAGCTGGTGCCGCGCCCGACTTCACTTTCCACGTCGATCGCCCCACCATGTGCTTTGACGATGCCGAGGACGGTGGATAGCCCCAGCCCCGTGCCGGTATCTTTGGTAGTGAAGAACGGATCGAAGATCCGATCGAGCATTGCCGCAGTCATGCCGCTCCCCGTATCGGCAATAGTAATGACGATATAAGATCCCATTGGTAGCTGGAGCGACGGTTTGGGATCGGTAGCATCGATAACGATATTGGCGGCACTAGCCATCAGCCGCCCACCATGGGGCATCGCATCGCGGGCATTCACATATAGATTCATGAATACTTGATGAATCTGCGTGGCATCGACACTCACCAACCAGAGATCTGCACTGTCGAGATTTAAGTTAATCTCGATCGATTTCGGGAAAGTTTGGCGCGCGACACTGATAATTTCGGCGAGGATATGCCGGACTTGGATCGTCGTGCGTTCGCCATCCATCCCCCGCGCAAAGGTGAGAATTTGCTTGACCAAACTACTGCCGCGTTTGGCACTGTCCGCCAGCATATTCAATAATCTTTGATTGCGGGCATCCAAATTAGGCAGCGTCAGCGGTAACAGTTGGGCAGCACCAAGAATCGGCGTGAGGACATTATTCAAATCGTGAGCGATGCCACTGGCGAGGCTACCCAAACTTTCCAACCGTTGAGCGCGGAGAAACTGTTGTTCGAGGGATTTCTGCTCGGTAATGTCGGTATCGACGCTGAGGATCGATCGCGGATTGCCCGCTTCGTCCCGCACCAACGTCCACCGACTTTCAACGATTACTTCCTTTCCAGTTTTCGTCAACTTGTGTAATTCACCTTGCCATGCGCCTTGTTGCCGCACTGTCTGAGACGCGATCGTGACTGCTGTTGGCATCTCTGGGTAAAACAGTTGGGTTGTATTCAATCCGATAGCTTCTGCGGCTGTCCAGCCATAAATAGACTCTGCGCCATTGTTCCAGAATTGAATCTGACTATCTAAATCCCGGACGATAATCGCATCAGTGGCAATATCTAGTAAAGCGGCTTGTTCCTGGATTTTTTGGGCTGTGGCTTTGCGATCGGTAATATCCGTTAGCGTACCGATATACCCAATCATATTTCCAGCTTCATCATAAATCCCGATCGCTTTAGCGAAGACCCATTTTACTCGTCCCTGGGGGGTCACAAGCCGATGCTCCGATGTTAACTCTTGCTGGGTTTGCAGTGCATTATTCCAATTGGTAAGTACCGCTACTCGATCGTCAGGATGGAGCGCGGTTGCCCAAGATTGCCCCAGAATTTCATTTAGGGGCAATTCCAGCAATTCGAGGCACTGTTGATTGACAAATAGAATGTTTCCCGCAGGATCGGTTTGATAAATGCCCACAGGGGCAGTTGTCAATAGAGCCAAGTAACGAGCTTCACTTTCTTTTAGTTCTGTTTCGATCTGCTTGCGATCGGTAATATCGCGCCCTTCGGGAATCAACATCACGACTTTTCCGGTGTCGTCAAAAATCGGGCTGAGGGAAAAATCGACAATAACATGGGAACCATCAGCGAGGAAATGTTTGGCTTCAAATCTCACCAATTCACCCGTTGCCGCTTGCACGATCGCTTGTTGGAGTTGTACTTGCAAATCGGGGGAATGAGTCCACCACGGCGTCGCCCAAAATGCCTGTCCGACCACATCTGCTGGTGTTGCCCCGATCGCTTCTAATGCCGTGCGATTGGCTTCGAGTAAGATCCCATCGGTATCGAGTAAGCCCACAAACTGGAAAGTGTTGTCGAAAATTGCCCGAAACTTCCGTTCGCTATCTCGCAGCGATTCTTCTGCTTGCTTGCGAGCGGTAATATCGAACCGAATCGATAGATACTGCTCTGGACGACCGCGTTGGCGCAGCCGCTCTGAAGGAGAGTCGTCTAAATACGGGACGATCGTGGTCGCTACCCAATAGTAACTGCCATCTTTCGCCCGATTTTTAATTTCGCCGCGCCAGATGTTGCCGCTGGAAATTGTCGCCCACAACGCTTGGAAAAATGCGGGTGGATGGTAGCCAGAGTTGATGATGTGGTGAGTTTGTCCTAATAGCTCAGCTTTGGCATATTGCGAAATCTGACAAAACTGGTCGTTGACATCAGTAATCATGCCATGTCGATCGGTGAGTGCGACAATCGCCGATCGATCGAGCGCGTATTTTTGAAACTCATGCTTGGCGATCTCGGATTGGAGTTGTTGCGTCCGTAAGGCTAATTCGGCAGTGCGCTCGACCACGCGTCGCTCTAGCTCGTCTTCAACTTGTTGTCGTGCGATCACTTCTAGCCGCAATTCCCGATTGCGATGTTCTAATTCTGTGGATCTTTGCAACATCTCGGTTTGTAGTTTTTCCAGCAGGTAGAGCATTTCTAATGGGTCGAGCAATTGCAACAGATTCGATTGGGTGAGGATGCCGACTAGTTCATCGCGATCGGTGGTGATGACCAGGCGGCGAATATTTCTGGTTTGCATGATTTGCTGCGCCGACCACAGGGAATCTGTCGGTTGCAAACAAAACAAGGGGCTACTCATGACTTGTGCTGCACAGAGTTGCTCTAGATCGAGTGCGAGTGCCTGAAATTGCACGACATCCTGTTCGGTGATAATCCCGATTGGATGCAAAGGTTGACATCCATCTACAATCACGATCGAACTCACATGGCGAGCGGCCATCATCTGGACGATTTGCAGGAGCTTGGTGGTCGGCGGAGCGTGAATGACATTCGTCGTCATCCCCTCCGCTACAGATCGAAATTTCAACAGATTCACTGGCTGCAAAATCTGGCGAATGTGCTCTGGCGTAACAATGCCGATCGGTCGCGATCGCTCATCGAGAATCGGCAAATGGCGGATCTGGTGCTGTTGGAAGATATTGAGCGCACTCATCACCGTATGTTGTTCGGACAGCACCAAAGTTTGCAACTCGGTGGTCATCACATCCGCTACTTTAATGCCCTGGAGATCCCGCTGACTGGCCGCAATCTGCACCAAATCTCGTTCGGTAAAAATGCCCAACAACCGATCGCCAGCGATGACTAAGACCGAGCTATGATGTGCGGCGATGTCTAAAGTGAGCGATCGATCGGCGGTGGGCAGGAGGCATTGACGTCCCTTCGCCTGACTCATCAAGGCAATTACTGCGACCAGAGACATCTCTGGATCTACCATCAATGGCTGACGATCGACAATCGATGCCAAACTTGGTAAATTTTGGAATGGATTGGCAGTGCTAGACATACACGCTCGCAAATAAACTTCCGCTGCGTCTATCCTAAGCTGAGATAAATTACGATGCAATCAATTCTGATGCTATCCGATAGATATATAGCGATTCTACATCAGGCGATAGAATTTATCTAGTTGTAGCTCGATTTGCCCGAAACCGGCTAACCAACACAGCCATGACACTACTCCTGTTTTGCATAGGAGTAGTGTCAACATCGATCGTGGTGGTGGCAATACGGTTCGGTTAAACAAATAGATGTTCTAGTATTAGTCCGCGTAGGCGGACTTTGCATCATTAGCTGCGACTTCAGTCGTCAGCTAACCGAACCGGATTGGTAGCGGTGGGATCTGGCAAATTCACGGCGATCGAGATTCAGGCTGGCAACGCGAATGGATTGGAGTTGAAAAGCTGTTTATCCGCCGGTATTCAGCCCGCTAATTTCCAACTCCTGACTGCGGACTGCTGGCAGATCGGCGATCAATACAGCTACCCGCAGCGCCGAAGTAATCGCCCCTTCATGTAAACCGTCGCCTAGATAGGCTCCCACATGATAAGTATGGTGATTCCCATTGGTATCGATAATCTCCTGACGATGGCGGAAAGCTGCGACGGTATAGAGTGGCGTGTGATGCTGCTGGATATGTAAAATCCGGTCTGGATCGATCTTACTTTCGAGGTTAAATGACAGACTATACTGGATCGGCGCAGCGATGCCGCAGAGTTGGTTGAGACGGGCGTTGTAGCCCCAGTAGCCATGTGCTGCATCCGTCTCAAAGAAATCAAATTCCGAACCTTCGCGGACGCGGTAGGGGGCGTACAGGCTGGCATCTGTATGGAGTAGTGTCTGGACGTAATTCCCTTGCCAAGCCGTGAATCTGGCGATCTCATCATCGTGAGGATCTGCCAAGAGTTTGAGCACCACATCGGGTGGGGTGGCAAAGACCACTTTGTCAAATTCCCGGACTTTATTGTCAGCTAATGAGATCGATACTCCGGTTGCCGTCCGCCGAATTGCCGCTACTTCGACACCCAGCAAAATCTCGCCTCGAAACCGATCGCGGATCTTCTGAATATATGAGTATACACCGCCTTTGATCCTCACCCAATCGACAAATACATCATCGCGAAGGGTGGGAACTACCAACTCGGCAGGACAATTATCGATCTGTGCAAACGGGGTCGAATAACTATACATCGCAAATAACTTCAGCCAAATATTCTGGAGGTAGGGCTGTTTGAATCGATCGGCTAAAGATTGGTTGTGAAAATCCATTGCTTTCCAAAATTTGGCCGCGATGAATAAACTGGCAGCACGAAGATAAAATAAATTCATCCGTAAATGTTCGAGCAACCAGCGCATACCAGTGAAATTTCGATCGATCGCCACTTTTGAG
>NZ_JANNDR010000336.1:0-4531 GCF_031378165.1 Chamaesiphon sp. OTE_75_metabat_556 | reverse complement strand
CGATTTTAACTCTCCCCGCGCTCTGACACCTGCAGAAGTTCAACAGGTAGAAGAGTTGGTAAATACCTGGATTACCGAAGCTCACGTCGCCGAAATCGAAGTAATGCCGATCGCTAAAGCTAAGGCTAAAGGTGCCGTAGCGATGTTTGGTGAAAAATATGGTGCCGAAGTTCGCGTCATCGATTTCGCTGGCGTATCGATGGAATTGTGCGGTGGGATTCATGTGAATAATACCGCCGAAATTGGGGCATTTAAAATCATCAGTGAAGCAGGTGTAGCTGCCGGAGTGCGGCGGATCGAAGCGGTGGCGGGTAATGCAATTTTAGACTATCTCAATGTGCGCGATCGAGTAGTCAAAGAATTGAGCGATCGATTTAAAGCCAAACCAGAAGAAATCCTCGATCGCATCTCGACAATGCAAGCTGAACTCAAAGCCAATCAGAAGCAATTAGAGACAGTCAAGGGTGAATTTGCGATCGCTAAATCCGAACAATTACTATCTCAAGCCATATCGATCGGCGAGTTTAAAATCATTATCGCCGAACTGGGTGATGTCGATGCTAATGCCCTCCAAACTGCGGCGGAACGGTTATTAAATAAACTCGGAGAAGGCGCGATCGTGCTGGCATCAATTCCCGAACCGGACAAGGTTAGTTTGGTGGCGGCTTTTAGTAAGGGGGTAAATGCGAAGGGTTTACAAGCTGGGAAGTTTATCGGCAATATCGCGAAAATTTGCGGCGGTGGCGGCGGTGGGCGACCGAATTTGGCTCAGGCTGGGGGACGGGATGCGAGTAAGGTGAAGGAGGCTTTAGAGGTGGCTAAGGCGGAGCTGGAGGCGGGTTTGGGTTGATGGTGTTCGGTGGGTGATACCCACCAGCCAATATTAATAAATAGTTGAATTGTACGAATTGAGAGAAATTATCTATGTTAAAGAAAACTGAAAATGGTTATGAATTGGCAAGGTTTGGCGACTTAGGTATATTTCTTGAGATTATTTGCGAACAATATAAGGTCTATTCTAATTTTCAAAATAAACGTCCGAACCTCGATCAACTAGAGCCAGAAGATATAATTAGGCTAAATCACAATCAAATTGATCCGCTTTATATATCGACTCTTTTTTCAGCAATGTTTCTAGAGGCATATATTTATGATTATGGGGCGAGAAAATCATCAGCCTCTTACATCGAAAACTATATAGATAAACTTAGCCCGCAAGCAAAATGTATAATCGTAACACAACTTTTTAATGAAGTAGGGATTGACGCTTCATCTCAAACATTTGAAGGAATTAAAAAAATATTTGGCTGCAGAAATAGCCTTGCACATAACAAGACTAAGGAATATAACGGATTAGATAGTCTTAAAGATAAAAAGCCTAAAACTTTAAAACCACTAGAGTGTGTTGATATCATAATTAACGTTATGAATGAACTACTTTCTGTTGACCCTGATGAGCTATATGCAAGTATCGTAATCGAAAGATTGAACACCTTGAAAAATCAATATCCAGTATCAGATTAGTCAGCGGTTGAAACCGCCGCTCATAATGCAAAACCCGCCTTCGCGGGTTAAGAAATCCCAGTCCGCGAAGGCGGACTTCGCAACACCAGCGACGATTTCAATCGTGCGTCCTCATCGTGCGATCTAAATCGGCTCCCAATCGGGAATCAAAGACTTCCGCCGATGATGTTCCTCCTGTCGATCGATATATTCACACAAATCATCCACCCCACTCTTACTCACAGTCAAAGCACCATAACTACCCTGCCATTTGAACAAGAAATCTACTGGAATTAACATCAGTTGTCTATCCCAAGTTGACCAGATATGATGAATATAGAACTCATTTGAGATCTTCTAGTGGGGGAGGTCGGGTTTGTTTGACATCGAACGGTAAAATCAATGTTAGCTAGCATAAACCCGCCCCTACAGATCTATAAATTCATACATACATTCATACATATATATTCATTTTTATAGATAAATCGTAGGGGCGGGTTTATGCTAGAAATACTTGCATAGCACTAGTAAATCTGAACAAACCCGCCCATCCTCACTAATATCTGTAGCTAGATTCATCCTCAAAATCTCTCAGTACAGCTAGGCGGACTTCGCAACACTAGTGACGATTTCAATCGTGCGGCATTCGATCACACTGCTAACTGCTAAAGTAGTAGTGAGTCTGTTCTAGCAATACTCATAAAAATACCAATGGAAAATTTACCAAGTATTTTAGATCGTGATGATATAGTCGCTACTTTACGATCGCAAATGCTTCGATCGAGATTCGGGATTAAGTCCCTATTATTATTTGGATCTGCCGCGCGTAATGAGGCTACCCAGGAAAGTGATTTAGACTTTGTTGTCAATTTTGACGGGACGATTACATTCGATCGCTATATGGATCTCAAGATTTTTCTAGAGGATTTATTTGGTAAAAAAATTGATCTAGCGATCGAAGATACCTTAAAGCCACAAATTCGTCAAAAAATACTTGAGCAAGCAATTGATGTCACGTAGTTTAGATTTATATCTGGAAGATATTATTGAAGCTATTCGGAAAATCTGTAGTTACACGAGTCTACTAAGTTTTGAAGAGTTTTGTGCTGATGAGCGGACTATTGATGCTGTCATTCGCAATCTCATCGTCATTGGCGAGGCTGTCAAAAATATACCTGAAGAAACTCGTCAGATGGAGCCAGGAATGGAGTGGAGAAAAATCGCTGGATTAAGAGATTTTGCGGCTCATGCTTATTTTAATGTCAGCAATCAAATCGTTTGGGATGTCGTACAAACTAAGTTATTACCGTTAAATGAGGCAGCAACTAGAATTTTAAATGAAATTTAGTTTTGTAGTGAGATCGAGATTGTGTTTCGATAGAAATCGATCGTCTTAGATTAGTCAGCGGTTAAAACCGCCGTTTGTGATGCAAAACCCGCCTACGCGGGTTAAAAATCTCAGTCCGCGAAGGCGGACTTCGCAACACGAGCGACGATTTCAATCGTGCGGTATTTGATCGCGATCGAACATTAACGATCGACGTAACTCATTAATTGCCACTCCAGTCCCTTTCTCTTTCGCATTTTGGAAACAGAGATCGATCGACTCTTGAAGTGAAAAACCTGGGAAATAACGACTATTATTACTCACTTCATACTTACCATCTGCCAACTGATAGATCGTCAGGCAATAATTTTTAAATAGCCACACCTCTGGTACATCATACGGCAGAAAATCCAACTCTGACGTGTAACTAGTGACATCGATTTCAATGACTAAATCTGGTGCCGGATCTACCTGCCAATCGATCCGATCCTTGCCGACAATCGCTTGCCAATTATCGATATAAAAACAGTAATCTGGCTCGATACCGCTCACTTCGGGCAGCTCCATCGTAATTGGCGTAAAAGCTTCATAATTACGCTCTTGGCTGTCCAGCAAAACTTTGACAATATCGGCGATGATATTAGCCTCGCGTCCGTGTCGGGGTAATGGACTCATCAACAAAATCTCTCCATCATGATATTTGAGTCGAGGAATCGAGCCATCGCCCCGACTGTCGCGTAATTGGCAAAAGTCCTTCCAAGTGCCAGGAATTCGCATCACCGATCCAGGTGGGATGGAAATGCGATCTGTAGAAATAACTGCGTACACGATCGTTACCCCCTAGAGTCATACCGTATAAATAATTATACCCATTCAGCTTCTGTCGATTCGATCGTCATCAGTTGTAAAACCAACAACACTAGTCCGCCTGCGCGGACTTCGCAACATGAGCGACGAGTTCAATCGTGCGGTATTCGATCGTTTGATTCAACTCACTTCTGACTCTGTTTAACGGCTTTCTTTCTGGTTTTTGCTTGAGACAACAAAGACTTAGCAAACGAGGCTGCTTCCTGTGCCGATTGTCCCCCTGCAATTTGGGCGATTTCATCGCGGCGTTGTTGCTGAGAATGCAGCTCCTCAATCCGGACGATCGTGCGTTCGACAACCGAAGTACCATTGCCTAGATGCTCAGAATTAATCGTTTCCTTCGCTACTCGAAAATGGCGATCGGCCATTGCCGCAATTAGGGGTTGGTGAGTGACGCAGAGGACTTGCTGCGATTGGCTCAGGTGATGGAGCTTACTGGCGATCGATTGAGCGACTTTGCCCGATACTCCCGCATCGATTTCATCGAAGATCAGCGTACCTGCGCCACCATTATTTGAGAAGCAGGCTTTGAGAGCGAGCAGAAAGCGGCTCATTTCCCCACCAGAGGCGGTAGCGGCGATGGGTTGGAGGGGTTCGCCAGGATTGGGACTGAAGTTGAAAACGATCGTATCTGCGCCCGTTGATGTCGGTGTTTGGGGGGCGATTTCGACTTGAAATTGGACTTTATCCATTGCTAGTGGCTTAAGTTCGCGGATCAGGTGTTGTTCGAGATCGATCGCGGCTTGTTGGCGCAGGGTCGTTATTTTTTGGCAAACGTTAATTAGTTTGACGTGGAGATATGTAGATCGGTGTTAGAGTTCTTAGAGGGACTCT
>NZ_JANNDR010000034.1:0-13843 GCF_031378165.1 Chamaesiphon sp. OTE_75_metabat_556 | reverse complement strand
GCCACTTTCCCCACTTCAAATCCTGTGGATGAATCTAGTCACAGATGGAATTCCCGCTGTTGCCCTCGCCTTGGAACTAGGAGAGCCAGATGTGATGCAGCGTCCACCTTTTCAGCCCAGTGAAAGTATTTTTGCGAGAGGTTTGGGTGCGTATATTATCAGGATTGGACTAGTGTTTGCGATCGTCACGATCGGATTAATGAAATGGGCATTCGATCGAACCCATGCCGTCGATTATCCTGGCGATCCCGATACCTGGAAAACGATCGTCTTTACCACGCTCTGTATCGCCCAAATGGGTCATGCTTTAGCTGTACGCTCTGTGAATAAACTCGTTGTTGAAATTAATCCTTTTAGCAATCCACTGTTATTGTGGGCGATTTTGGGCACCATTCTGTTGCAATTGGCGGTAGTTTATATTGCTCCATTGCGATCTTTTTTTGGGACTCATCCTTTAAGTCTATTTGAACTGGGAGTCTGTTTTGGTTGCAGCTTACTGATATTTATCTGGATTGAAGGGGAAAAGTTATTTGTGCGGTGGTTTCGATCTAAAAGTCGAGATTAGTAACTGCGATCGTGTCATGGCAATCGGCTACGCCTTCGATCGAGCAGATGAGCAATACTGACACTTAACGGCTAAGCTCAACGGACACAGACAGATTCTCCAACCCAACCGACTAACCCAATTGTGCTGGTGCAGCGCAGTGTTAGCCTGCCACATCGCCAACTAAACTCAAAGCAACCTCGCCACTTACAGTTTAACCTGAAACCACAACTGCCTCAACGAATTGAAAGCCATAACTTAGAATTGCTGAAATCGAGCCTGATCCCTTATGATAAGGTCTTGACTAATGCTATCGTACAAAATGAATCCTTCGACTTGGCGGTTAAAGTGGTACGATTACATGTTGAATCTTCCCTACAAAAATTGTCCCATTTTCTTTGAACTGTTAAGGATTAATAAAGATGAACTCGATCGAGAAGTTACCCCGCTTCCTCGCGTCATGTGCACCTAGCATCGCCGGATCGATAGCTATTTTTTCTTGGATGTTCGTTTCCTCGGCATATGCATCAACCTACATTTGTCCATCAGGTCCACGCGCAGGAGAGCGTCAGGTTGGGATGACTGGCGGCGGCAATGGAATCGGCTCATTACCCATATGTGCAGCCACCGCCACAGGTGCTGCCAAAGGTGAATCGCCACAAGTCGATGGCAAGCAAAGAGCCATCAATGCTCTTACGGGATTTAGAAGATATATGGCTGAAAATCAGCGAGAAGTCGATAGACTAGTGAACGATCCACGCTTTAAGACCTACCATAAAGGTGGGTGGGAGTTCTATCAAACCAAAAAAAAAGGCGCTGGGCCAGGGGAATATTGCGCGGCTGTGTATTGGAGTAAACATGGGATGGTTGTCTTTTCTGGACCAGGTGGAACATTCAAAAATGCCATGTTGATTTTTCTGGGAGATGACGTTCCGAAGCCAAGCCAAGCGACGAATGTGAAGGTAACTTTGCTGCAAAGCGATGGTGCAGCTCCACAGACAGTGTCTGCATACAACTATGTGGAACCTGGTGAACCGTTCGGATCCATCGCGCTCGTCGTCCCATCGATCGAAGCTGGACTAGAGGGGATGTCCGAGAAACAGAGCTTCAAGTTGATGATAAAGGACAAGGTGATTTACGATCTTTCTTGGCATAGTGGGCTAATGGCAAGAGAACATCTGAAAAAGTGCGCGTCTCAGAAGTAAAGTATCGCGATGAATCCGCTATCATATTGCATCTACAAGGTTTTCAGCAACATGCTAGCAAATTTTTTATTGAGTAACACTGAGACATTTTACAATGACAGAGATTGAGAGCCAATCTCGTGAAATTTTAAACCGAGCGCGGCTCCGCCAACGACAATGATTCGATCGGAACAGAACCACCTTCTATTGCCTGAATCTGTGAATCATAAAGTGCATCACCCCGTTGGGTAAACTCTTCTTTAGTGTATCGGGGTTGTCGAATTGTCATAGACTTGACCTCATTTCAACGCTGCTCCTACATTTTAACTTGCTCGGTTGCGATGTTAATGTGGTAAGTATCGGATTTGCTTTGAGTGGTCGCCAGTCTGATGCCCAAGCAGTAGAAATAGTTGATTATCACTAGTTTGGAGAACGTTATCATGGTTCGTATTCCCACAAATCGTCCGCCGACTCATCCAGGCGAAATGCTGCTGACCGAATTTTTGGAACCTTTGGGCTTAACCCAAAAACATTTGGCTGATAGCATCCATGTCCCATACCAACGGATTAACGAAATTATTAATGGCAAACGTGGTGTGACCGCTAGTGCCGCCCTGCGATTAGCGAAATTTTTTGGTGTGTCTAATGACTTCTGGTTAAATTTGCAGTTGCGATGGGATCTGTATCATGTCCAAAAACAAGAATGGGAATCGATTACCTACGGTAGGCTACGCCAACGAACAAATTCAAGTTTTTAGCAAAGCTTCCTGATTTAATGAGAGATGTTTATTTTGATCGCTATTTGGGCATACTAGATTCACCACATCATCGAACTATTGTATGCACAAATCGATCGGGATTGTAGCTGTAGCTGGCATTACCCTGTTTTCTAGTCATCTGCTTGCCCAAAATATCAGCCCTAAGCCAGATTGCAATATCAAAGGGAATATATCTTGGAACAACAATAAAAAACTGTATCATCTTCCAGGCATGAAAGACTACAAAAACACGAAAATTGACCCCGATAAAGGAGAAGTCTGGTTTTGTACGGAATCAGCAGCGATTGCTAGTGGCTGGAAAAAAGCACCAAGATAAGCGATGGCTCCAATAGATTGACAAATATTGGAGATCTATTATTTGTTTGAGAGAATAATTAAGATTGTAGAAGCTTGGGAATTGCTCCGCAATTAGCGATCTATACTGAAGTTAGTAAAGAACCAGAAAATCGACTCGCGTTGAGGTGGGGAAGAGTCGATCGAGTTCCGAATAAACCACTTGTAATCGCCGATCGAGAGGGCATTTGCAATGAAAACACATTTAGATAGATTCTACAAACTAGTCGCAAAGAAACCAGATCTAGCTCGGCAATTTGATGCGATCGTCGAAAGAACAGATTTTCTCAAATTAGCAGTTCAACTTGGTAAGAAGTGGGGCTACACTTTTACACCTACTGAACTCCAAGCCTCGATCGAATCTACGACGGCTACCGGACAAGGTGAATACTTCTGTCTGCCCCTCGGTTGTTGGCACAAAATCCAGTCGGTGTGAGCGATCGCTAGCAGCTAAATAGTTAGGCATGTAAATCGAATTTCAAGCACTGTGACAATCTGGTTTGGTGAAATTTAACTGTGGCACTCGATCTACAATCTCTATCGATCGATCCCCTCTGGAGGGGATTTTTAGTAGAGATAGAGATATGGAATAGTTAATTACCAACAATCGAGAGCCACAGAGTTACTAGCAGACAAATGCTAGCCAGATGTTGAGGCATAGTCGATCGAATCGAGCGTTTGGCTATTTTCTGAGTCAAGAAGAATGTAACTATTAATGCCACAACTAACGTCATTCCTTGGAGAAAAGCAATGACGGCTGAAGGGGCAATAAAACTGGGTAAATTATTACTAACTTGTCCGAATGTGGCAAATGTAATTGGGATAATTTGGCCGCCTTCTGCTAAGCCTAATTTAAAATAATGAGCTAAGTTACCACCTAAAACTAAAGGTAAATAGCCATAAGCCATCGTGATGAATGGTAGTGGCTTGCAGATTTTCAAGGAGATAAATTCTAATTTATCGAGCTTGTATAATCCTTGCATCAAGCTGTAAGCTAGCAATGGAATTAGTGCGGGAATTGTAATTGCCGCGATCGAGAATCCCAAATGTGGTAAAAATTGAGTTAAATCTATTTGCAATCCTAATAGCTGGTTAATTTCTGGTAGCCGATGCAGATAAACCCCGCCTAGCAGGAGCAATAATAAAGCCACTTCATAAGCATGTGGAACATGTGTCGTCCACAGTTCGATACCGGGCGGACGGAGATTGAGTTCTACCGATCGATGGGGACAGGCTTTGAGGCAAGTCATGCACAAGACGCAATCTTTATTATCGGTTAATTGGGCAGGATGGGAATAAATCGGACAGCCATTGGTCGTCTGTCCCTCGCCAAAACCGACACCACCTTTATAACAGTGATAAGTCGTGCATTCTGCCGCACAAGTCCCCTGCTGGGCGCGCAACTCGACGATCGATAGTTTAGCAAATAAACCATTCATGCCGCCGATTGGACATAGATATCGACACCAAAAGCGGCGTTCAAAAATTAGTGAGAAAACTATCGCCCCACCAGTGATGAGCAATAACAACCAACTGGATAAATAGGCAGTATTCTCTAGATTCCAGAGTTCTTCCCATAGGAAAATCAAGACAAATAATCCAAATAAAAACCAACCGCCCCATTTTTCCGCAGTCTCGCGCGGCCATTTCGCGAGCGTTCGGGGAAAGAATTTGAGCGAGAGTTTTTGGACGATTTCACCATAAATCATGAACGGACAAAAAGCACACCACAATCTACCAATAATTGGAAATAATAATAAGATTAACGGCCACCACCACGCCCAAAATAGATTGAGCGCAAAGTTATGCTGGCGATCTTGCGGAGCCAAAAATAGAATCGCTACGACGATCGGAAACACCCAAGCCGTAAATCCATAATTAATCCGATCGGGATACCAATCACTATTTAAAAACTGGCGCAACTGGGGATAAGCATTGAGTAAATTTAGGCGAAATAATTGTTTCTTTGGTGCCTGCTCCCAAAATACTTCCTCTGCCAATACCTGACTACCTTGGGCTTGTACCAATGCTCGATCGACCATTCCCTGCAATTCTTTTAAATTACCAGGAAAATCATAGGCTTGTAAGCGACGAATTGCTTCGGGAGTGACTTGCGGTTTGACACTACGATGGCGATCTACATTAGCAGCTATCGCCGGATTTACCAATTGTTTTTGCCGACCGACAATCTTGATATAGTACTTTACTTGTGCTTCGATATCGGCCTTCCGCACCCGCAATCCTGGTACTTTAATCTGATGAACGATCGCTTTATTAAAGGTCGGTTGCGGACTTTCGGAAATCAGAATAATGCGCGCATTACTCGGTCGCGGCGGGAGTGGTATCTGCCCTTCACGCACAATTGGTGTATAGTTACCAGTGGTTAATAATTCCTGGATTTGCGGTAATAGAGATCGCGGTAATTCCTGCACATCATTGAGGATTAACGTGCCTTCACCCAGCCATTCTAATAATCCTGGCTTACCACCCACGCGCCCAAATAATTCCGCGCCATTGGCCGTAATTAGCGCGCTTTTGAGTGTAATTATCGGTTGATGGCGACGCGGGGAGCCAAAGTGAATCAGCGCGGCAATATTATCTTTTTCTAACCCTGGTTCGCCGGAAATTAAGACCGATCGATCGTCACTAGCGGCGGTACGAATTTGTTGGCGCAACTTGACAGCATACCGACTGCTACCAATAATCCCGCGTTTGGCTTGAGGCACTAAATAAGTCCGCAGCGCGGCTTGTCTGTCCTGCTCGAAGGCGATTTCACCTTCGAGTTGCTCCAATTTTGCTGCCAACCGCTCGGCGTAGGCGGCGGTAATCTGGGGATATTTAGCAACTAAATCCTGCCATTTGGCGGCAGATATCGTCTGGAACTGACACTCTGTCAGGGTGACAATCCGACTATCAGTCGGTTGAGATCGCTGCAATGCGGATAAATTCACCACCGCACCAGGTAACAAACCAGTCGCCCACATCAATCCTGCCCGTTGACGACGATAACGCTCGGCTTGCCCCGACTCCAGGATATATAACTTGGCAACAGGCGTATCTTCGATCGTCACTCGACAGCCTGCTGGTACAGACAATACCATCAATTCACTCGCGATCGATTCTAAGACCTCATGGGGCAACATGCCTAGCTCGGTAGCTGATTCTAACCAGTTAACTAAGTCGGTAGACATGTGCAGGTACCTGTCGATCGTTAGTTACCAGTTTACCCTGCACCGCAAGGGAGAATGTTAAGTAGGCTCGATCGTGAATGAAAAATCCCCTCCCAGGAGGGGTGCCTGAAAGGCGGGGTGGGTAGATCTGCGATCAAACAATACAATCCCGACTGCTCTAACCTCGCCAGATCGATCGAACTACCGATCGATTTTCCCGATACCGACGGTGCCAATTTTTTGAGGGTGAGCTGGTGGGGAGATGGTTGATGGGTGGCGGAGATCTGACCCACCCCGCCCTACAGGCACCCCTCCCAAGAGGGGATTTTTTGGACGATCTTTAGATTTTGAATGATAGAAATGGGCGGACAAAATCCCAAACTACTCGCAGCCAGTCAGCCAAGAATGGTAAGTGAAAGGTGTTGGTAAATATCGATTCTAGTGCCTGACGATAAGCCCGATAAAAGGGAATATCTTCAGAGTGTTCGGGATACGCTGACTTAGCGGCTGCCAGATGTTCTTTGACAAGGCGGAGTTTGACATTACTAGAGTCTGCGCTCGATCGAGCCACCAAAATCGCTTGGGTAATTTCGAGTAAAAATTGATATTCAGGTGAATAATTTTCGCTCGGTAGTAAATTGTCCAAATATGTCCTCGCATCCTCAGTTTTAGCAGTAAGAGCTAGATCGAATGCAAACCAAACTAAATGCGACGTCTTGCCGCTATCGCTGTCGAGATCGAGGGCGGCATGATGGACTTTGCGTGCGTCGGCGTCGGAGCCGAGTGCGCGCAAAGCTTCGGCGAGATTGACCAGCATCCACGGTTTGAGATCCGATCGAGATCGCCAATCCGCCAACCAGGTAATAATCCGGCGATTTGCTTGCACCAATCGTAATACATAGCCCACAGATCCCCACAAGCCAGTTTCCTGTCTGAGGATCTGTTTGTGTTTGTCGATGAAATCATATAGAGCTTGAGGCTGCTGGTTGCGGGCAAGTAGGCGCAGATAATCCTCGATCGCGCTGTGACCTACAGCGGACTGGAAATCTAAAGTATGAATATAGCGATCGAGTTTCGACCAGTACTTTAATTCCGCTGCAAGATCGATCCATAAGCATTGGACGTAGGGACTGACGGTAGCTTGCGATAGTTGGGCGTGGAGGATACTTTCGATATTGTCAGCCAACCCCACCGACTTCATTGCCGCTATTGCCGCGCTCAAGCCCCGATTGTTTTCCAGTTCGCAGTGACAGAGTTGCGCCAGTGCTGACTCAGCAGTAGCATGATCGCCGTGATATAACGAGACTTTAACCTGTGCGGGTAAGTAGACATCAGGGTCGAGATGGGGCTTAATGCGAGCGAGTGTGGTGGTGGCATCTTCAAAGTTTTCGGCTTGCCAGTGCAAGTGAAATAGCGAGATCCCACCATAGTCGTAGTGGGGAGCGATTTCTAGCGATCGTTCCCAGGCGGTTTGGGCATTGGCTCGATCTCCTGTCCGGTTGTAAGCATCACCTAAATAGCCCCAATTTACCGGATCGTCAGGATCTAATTCAACCAGTTTTTGGGACGCAGGTAGATATTCATCGAGATTGTCAGATCGATCGAAATATTGGGCGAGTTGCAACCATGCCCATTCGTAATCTGGCTCAGTCGCGACTAGCTCCCGCAAGCGATCGAGTGCATCTTGATGTTTGCCCCACTGTTGCTCGACCCAGACGGCTCTGGCTCTGAGGGATGTGGGTCGATCGGTTTCCCAGGCATCGGTATTGCAAACAGCTAAGGCGGTTTCATATTCCTCGTCGCGCACCAATAATCGCGCCTTAAAATCATAGGCATCGACGGAATAAGGATCGAGATCGATCGCTCGATCGAGTGCGGCTATGGCTTCGGGTCGCGCTTCATCTGGTAGGATCTCAGCCAGAAAATACCACGATCGCGCGTCTTGCGCGTGGGTGTGAGTGAGTTCGCGGACTAGCCCCACGGCAAATTCGGGACATTCGCACACCTGCGACCATTCCTTGAGTTTTTCCCACGCCCAGGCGTAATTATGACCGCCACTAGTAGTTTGGACGACGATTTTGAGTCGATCGAGGGCGGCTGCCCGATCTTCCGTCCGCCAGAGGATTTCGGCGAGATAGCAATGGTTGCTGTACTCGCGGGGGTCGCGGACGATCGCATTTTTTAGTAGCTCTATGCCCCGATCGAATTGTTCGGTGCGATCGTAGATGCGGCTGAGTCTACCGATTGGGATGTTCCACGTCGGTGAGATTTCCAGGGCGCGGTGCAGGGCGATCGGTTCATTTTCGGTATCATCTTGCTGGCGATAAACCGTCGAGAGATCCAGCCAAGCCTTGGGTAAGAGCGGATAGCGATCGGTAAATTTCAGTGCCAAGGCGAGGGCTTCATCAACCAGATCGAATTGCAGCAATTGGGAAATCAAGGCCGACCAAGCTTGCCACAAATCGGGTCGGTGCGTCCAGGCTGCCTGCATTTGGGCGAGCAAAGTTGCGGGTGCGAGGATATTCGCCGCCTGAGCTTGATAGGTATTAATCGCATCGCCCATCGTCACTTGTGTGGTTAACTCCGCAAAAACGAATGCGAGGGCTGATTGGCGTTCTTCGTGGGTATAACAGACGGATAATAGTGCCCCAATTGCGCCATCACTATCGATCGATAACCTAATCGATTCTTTGTAGGCGGCTTTCGCGGCGGGAATATCGCCCGTCAGCTCGCGGCGATACCTTGAGTTTCGGCGAGGAAATTCGCGATCGAGCGATTGACATCGATCGCCAGGGGTTCGATCGCCAGGATCGCCTGCCAGTGCTGGCAGCTAGTGGTGGTATCGCCTTGCCTAGAGGCTAATTCTGCCGCCGCTCTGAGCCACGTCGTCGGCGCGACAGTCTCGCGCACGCTTTGCGCCTGTTGATAGCGTCCGTACTCGGCATAGACATCGGCAGCACCCATGCATAATTCACCCTGTTGAGCTAGATCTGAGTTGACACTAGCCGCGATCGCCTGATCTAGTAATTCAAAAGCTTCCGTCGTCCGATTTAACTGGCTGTAAGCCCAACATAGGGTCAGCAGGGGTTCTGCGGATTTCTTACCCAGTCGCTGCCAGCGTTGTTCGAGCAGTTGGAGGGCGGGCTGAGTCTGATTGCGGTGGCGGGCGGTAAAGAAATAAGTTTTAGCGTAGTGAGATCTTTTTTCTTCTAGACAGGCGGCAAATCGATATAGTTCAAATGCCAGATCGTACTCCCGTTGCACCCAGAGGATCTGCGCCAGGGAATAATAATTTTGGGCACTACTGGGCATCTGGCGGATCGTGCGTCTGAGTAGGGCGATCGCCAATTCTGCCGATCGACCATCATTGCCGATTTCTTGAGCGTAGTATTGCAAAAACACTGGGTGTGAGTCGATCTCACACATATTCGCCAAAATTTCCAACCGCTCTTCCTGGCGGGTTAATTCGCGCAAGCAGGAGAGTTTGCCCAGAATCAAGTTACCGCAATCGGGAAACTGGACTAGGGATTTTTCGATTGCGGCGAGTACTCGCGTTTCGTCGCTATCGTAGCTAGCGATCGATCGTTCGGCATCGAAAGTCAGTCGATGGTTGGGAGCAATTTCGACCAGTTGCTGGTAAATCTGCTCGGCAATTTCCCGCCGATGGTGTTCGAGAGCGTCTTGCAGTTCGTAAGATCGATCGTATAAATTCGCATCAGGTAGGTCTAAATCCTTTAATAGCTCATATTTGTCCTGGGGCAGAATTACCATCCCTCTAGGGCCAAATGCGGCGTAATGAGCGAGCATTTCCTGCGCCCACATTTCCCCGATCTGGCGATCGTAGGGATCGCGAATCAATAATTGTTGGAGATTGCTGTCATAACCGATGACTGCTTGTAAATGCGCGCTCGTTGGCTCGACAGTACCGAGCGTAAACGGGATGCCCCGATCGATTAAGGCAGTCGCACTCTCCCAAGCAATCGTAAATTCCCGCGCGATCCAGCCGTTTTGTGCTGCCCACAGCCGCTCCCGATAGGGTGCCGTTCCGTCATAGCAAATCTCCGTCGCGATCTTCAGATGATCCGTCGCTTGCCCCCAATACCGCGTCAGGGTTGCCAGTGTGGCTGGGGCGCAAGTCGCCCGATGTTGGCGGACGAACCCGACTGGTAACAGTACCCGCTTGCCCACTAGGGGCTGGACTTGCAGTCGCTCGGCAATCTTTTGATAAGAAGAACTCTGGACTTGAGCGGCTAACTGACTAGCAGTTTCAAAATCGCCTAAATAGTAAGCCAGATCGGTTTGTCTGGCGAGTAACCACTGCTTGCCAACAGGTTCGAGTAGTGGCGTAAGTTCGGCATAGCGATCGTAATTTTGCTGCGCTGCGGCATAATCGCCCAATTCGGTTTGTAACTGCGCTAGGGTATGGGCGATCGCGCTACTTTCCGTGTGTCGCAATGTTTCCGCCAACAATTCGCGGGCTTCCTCCTCCCGATCGAGCAACGTCAACATCCGCGCGATCGTCAGTGTCGCCGCACTATCGTAAGGCTTGAGTTGCAAAGCTTTCATCGCCACCGCTTTCGCTTGTGGATAGAGATCTCGCTCCTCCAACACCCAGGCTTGGGTCACATACAACCATTGACTACTCCCCGCCGTAAACGGCAAGGATTCTCTAGCTTCGCAACTAGGTTTTCTGCTTCTTTCCCTGTCTTGTTGCGCTTGTGGCGTCGGGAAACCCGACGGGCGCGCACAGCTGACGGGTTTCTCGCAACTGCCCTTTAGAGGATTCTCTATCCGGTCTTATGTTCGCTCCACAGACTGAAACGGCTAGCCCAGCCGCCAAAATATTCTTACTGGCGTTGATATCTCTGTCATGGTTCATCCCGCATTTCGGACATTCCCACACACGAATATTCAACGGCAGTTTATCGACGATATGCCCACAGTTCCCACACCTTTTAGAGTTGGGAAACCAGCGGTCGATTTTAATCAGCTCTCGTCCATACCACTCGCACTTGTAAGTGAGTTGGCGAATCAATTCTCCCCAACTCGCATCGCTAATAGCAAGTGCAAGCTTATGGTTCTTCACCATATTTTTGATAGCCAAATCCTCAACTACGATCGTTTGGTTTTCACGCACCAGTTGAGTTGTCAGCTTATGCAAAAAATCTTTACGTGCATCGGTAATCTGCGCGTGGACTCTAGCCACTTTTGCCTTTGCCTTATACCTGTTATTACTCCCTTTTTGCTTTCTAGAAAGAGCCTTTTGGATTCTTCTCAGCTTCTTGTGAAGCTGTTTAAAGTGTTTGGGATTGGCAATCTTGTCACCATTGCTGGTGGTAATCAGGCTGGTAATACCCATGTCCAACCCAATCGATTTATCCGATTTTGGCAGTTGGGCAATGTCAGTATCTACCAACAAGGATGCAAACCAGCGACCGCTAGCATCAAGCTTGACCGTGATAGTAGATGGCTCACAATCAGAGGGCAAATCTCTACTCCACCGAATTGGCAAAGCTTCGGTGCATTTAGCCAGAAATACTTGACCATCTTTCCATCGGAAACCAGCCTTTGTAAATTCTGCGCTACCACCTTGATGCTTCTTTTTGAAGTTGGGATATTTAGCTCTTCCAGCAAAGAAGTTGGTAAACGCTTTTTGAAGATTTCTCAGTCCTTGTTGAAGTGGCACAGAGCTAACTTCATTCAGAAAATCCAGATCTTCTTGTTGCTTCCAACCTGTCAACATGGAGGAAGTTTGAACGAAGTCGATTCGTTCTTGACGTTCGTACCACCCTGACGTTCTAGCATCTAAAGCCTTGTTGTACACTAGCCGCACACAACCCATTGTCCGCCGCAAGAGTGATTCTTGCTCGGTCGTAGGATAGAAGCGGTAGCGATAGGCTTTTTGCATTCTTAAATTCTAGCACGTTCCTGTTAAGACTACTAGAACTATCCATAGCGCATACATCTTAACTGCGTTTTCGCCTAGAAAGCCGCCCTGAAGTGCGGGGTTTTTACCCAATTTTCCGATAATTTTTGGGATCGATGGCGATCGCTTGTTGTAGACAGCGGAGTGCCGCATCAAAATCCCGAAACTCCGACAATAATCGCGCCCGAAATGCCCACCATTCCGCCCGTTCGCGATCGATTGCCTCCGGCCAATCTTCGATCGTGCGTGCAAATTCCCACGCTCGCAACAAACCCTGCCGAGCGACTAGAAATCGACCGTAATATGCAGCTGTTGTCGCCGATTTTTCCCCATGCCACGCCCACAAATGATAAGCATAGTCCCGTCGTTGTCCGCCTACTTGCAGCGCAATCCGTCCGGCGAGAATGCGCGCAGATGTGCCGCGCCACTCAGACAGCGGGGCATGAGCGATCGCGGTTTGATAAGCTTGGCAGTGCAGTCCGCGATCGTATAATGACTGAACCTGACTGAGGATTTCTACCGGAATTTGCATGGTGGCTAAACATCATAACATCTTAGTCTTTATGCCGATTGTCGAGTGTTTGACCTTTCCAATCGCCACTTAACTCTTCGTAGTATTCCCGCTAGCATTCCCAATCCAACTCGATCTCACTTCAAGATCGAGTGCGAATCAGTCTATAGATTCAGGTCATTGAGCTAGGATACTAGCGAGAAGATCGTGCTAGGACTATAAATTTAACTACACTCTCAGCCGCCACAATTCCTGAAAATCGATCGCCAAAATCTGAGTGAGTAGTTACCAAATCGGATCGTCATAACGATGGACGATTAAAACCGATTCACCAATTGGGATACTCGCCAAACAAGCCCGCACGGGGTGTTCTTGGCCTTCGATTTCCACCTCGCAAGCATAACAAGAACCCATCAAGCAACCAGTGGGAATCGTAATTCCGGCGCGATCTGCAACGTTGAGCAATGCTTCCCCTGGTTCGGCGGTGACGGTAACTTTATCTGGTAAGAAATGAACTGTGACTGACATATTTTTGATTAGTCGATCGAGTGTGTTTAGAAACCCAACCTCTCAAAGAAGTCGGATTTCTATCTTAACTTTTAACTTTTGACTTTTAGCATCATCATTTTATCGGCCAGAAGCGATCGCACATTTTCTAGAGAAATCTCGATCGATCCTAACATCTCACCGACAGTTAATTGCTGCTCTTGATTTCGATCGCAAGCTTGCATAAACGCAAATTCAGTCTCGGTGAGATTAATTAACTTCCAATCACAATTAAACACATTTTGACTTTCCCAACCTTCAAGACAGGGATGTCGAGCGGGAATTGCCGCCAGAATGAGCGCATCTTGCGACCAATCGATCAAGTTAGGTAACGGTGGTTTGGATAGGAAAAACTCATAATGCGCGACATCAGTATCGAGCAACTCGATCAGTCGATATTGCTGGCGGATATCTAGCTTTTTGGCGCGTTCCAGTGCTTCGGGTGCCTTGCCCAATAGTCGCTCTAAACTCCAAAAATCAGGATTGGAAAAGCCGACGAAATCCAAGCCCGAAGCATCGATCAGTTCAAATAATGTCGCGATATTGTAGTCGATTTCCTGGGGATGGACATACATATCGGCAAAGCATTCATCCTGGTGATTTTCGATCGCCCAGCGTTCTTTTTCCCGTTTCACTAGTCGATTGTTTTCAGGAAGTGCAGCAAAGATCGATCGGCCGATTTTGACACCATCTTGATAGTCACCCCGCTTATCGCCTTGCAAGATCCCGATCGCTTGTTGCATCAGTTCGATTTCCCACCGCCCCAACTCACCATAGACAAAAATATGCATCAACCCACCAGGGGCTAACTTGCCTGCTAGGGCTTGAATACCACGAATTGGATCTGGAG
>NZ_JANNDR010000295.1:0-2779 GCF_031378165.1 Chamaesiphon sp. OTE_75_metabat_556 | reverse complement strand
CAAATCTCCAAACTTGGCTCGATCGCTTGGCGGAGTCTAATATTGATGTGCGCTTTAATATTAGTAATAACGATTGCATCAAGGGTGTGACTTTTCTCCAAGACGATCGAGTTTATAAGGGTGGAGATATTGGCTCGAAGTGGTCGGTAGTGAGCCAGCGAATACCGATTACCCATCGCGATCTTGCCTTAATGCAAGTGGCTAATATCAAGAGTCAGGAAAAGCCCCTGCGGTTGAGTGAGATCGATTCCCCAGAGGGGACGCTTTGCGAACGGGCAATGTTCGATCGGGCTGTGGAGATGGCAGTGATGAAATTGGGACGGGGCAAAAAGTTTAAGAACAGTCGGGCAGATATTAAATTAGAGAGAGACATTCTAACCGTGATGCGGATGCGACCCCATCGACTGATGCTCAAAGCTACTCAGACAAAGGATGGTAAGTGGGAACCAGTGGGCTTTCCCCATATCGAGCGCACAGATGTCGAACAACTCGAACGCTTTAATGGGTTGGAGCCTAAAAAGTTTGAAACTTCCTTTGAGCATGAGACTCCAGAGATAGATGAATTTATCCGCGTCGATGCTTATATAGTCAGCGATCTAGACCAGGAGCAAGATGAGTACTGGGAAGAAGAAGGTCTGTCCTGCTAACAATTGCTAGCAGATTTGTCCTTTTTATGGTTAGATCGAGCGTGTGGGACAACGTTTTCCCACAGGATCTGTAAAGTTCGCACATCTACCACATGACCTTACAGCAAAAAAGTAGCCAGTCCAAAGTGGCTCAAAGACAAATTCGGATTTGTATTGCCAGTAATGCTGGCGGATCTGGTAAAACAACTGCTGCCGTCCATTTAGCATATGCGATCGCTGCCAAAGGATTTAAGGTGACGATTATCGAATTAGATATCTCTAGTTCCTTGAGTACCTTCACTGGATTGTCCATGAATCCAGAACCACAAGACTCGATCGCGACGGTATTCGAGCCTGATTTTGCTGGAAATTACCCGCTCAAACCAGTCTGGGCAGAAAAAACTGACAAAATTACCGCCATTCAGGGCGGTGAAGCGATCGAGCGAGTAATTCGCGAGATTCCCCTCAATCCACGCGGACATTATTTATTACAAGATCGGCTTGAAGATTATCCCCTAGCTGCCGATGTAATTCTATTTGATACCCCAGCTACCTTAGAACCAATGGGGGTCGTTGCCTTGGCTGCTAGCACCCACGTTCTATCGCCAATTAAGCCAGAGAACAAGGATGCCGAAGGTTTTGCTGGTTTTATCCGGTGGTATTTTAGGCAATTATCAGAATTAAGACTGCGCCCCAAGCCAGAAATACTAGGATTCGTCCCCAATCGAGTAGACTGGGCTGAAACCTCCATGCACCGGAATTTTCTGGGGCTGAATAAACAGGGTAAGCTCCGCACTGATATCGATCTGAGCGATACCTTGCCAGTACTAATTGAAGAGATGGGTATTCATTGCTTCCCAGCGATCCGTCAGTCTAATTACTATCTAAATGCGTCTTTGGAAAGATTGCCGCTTCAGCTTTACCGTCCAGGCTGTGATGCTGCCAAAGATTTCGACCCGATTACCGACAAAATTGTAGAATTATTAACCGAGGTATAAAATTTATGGCTGCTCAAACTAAAAAGCTCGGCGGATTGCGCGATTCTTTTCAGGGTGCTAGAGAATATCAACAAATTGAGGGCTTACAATCCGAGGTAGAGGATCTCAAAGCTGAAGTTGCTAGGCTCAAGTCGCAGGAACTTAATAGTGTCCAGCAGTCTCAACTTGAAGGGCAAATTGCAGAATTAACCGCACAACTAGCGGCTCGATCCGGAATTCATCGGATTGCGGTCGGTAAAATCGATCGGGATGAAGCTCAACCGCGAACTGTATTTCCCCCAGCGATCGTTCAAGAAAGGGCTGAAAGTCTTCGCACTAAGGGTCAACTCACGCCGATTATTGTTATTCCTGTGGGCGATCGATATAAGTTGTTTGAAGGTGAATTACGCTGGCGAGGTGCTCAAAAACTACTGTGGAATGAGTTGGATGCGGTGTTTTTAACCTCAGCAGAATCCTTGAATGCTACTGAGATCTTCGAGCGGCAGGTAGTTACCAGCATTCAATCCCAACGTCTGCACGATCTGGATATCGCCGAAGCAATAATTAAACTGACAGTCGATCGTTATCCCAACTGGGCTGGACGAGAAACTGAGATTCCGAAGGCTCTTCATGCCGCTCTGCGTCAGATGGAGAGAGAGGGTAACGCTCCAGATTTTAATACTCTCAAAATAGCCGATCCCCAGACTCAACAATTATGGCTGGATAGTCTAGAGAACAAAGATGAAGAAAAACAGATTTTTCAGACGATCTTGGGCTTACAACTTCATCCCGCTAGTATTAATAAGCATATTCTCCCCCTCTTAAAAGTATCAGATGATGTGAAAGCAGCGATCAGAGAGTATGGACTCGAAGGTAGCAAGGCCAAGCAAATTGACAGGCTTACCCCTGAATATCTAGGGCAATCAGATGAAGATGCCTTGAAAATTAGAGCCGAGGTAATTCAACAAATAACTGAGGACAAATTATCTTTAATTGAAACCAAAATGTTAATTGAAGATACGATCGATACTCATGTCCCGACTCCTGTAATTAAACCAGATCGAGTTGTTCAAGTAACTGGGAAGGTTAATAAGTTGCTGGCGGATATTAAAACTGACCAAGAGCTATCTGACCTAGAACGCGCACTCAAGGAAATTCAAAAGGCATTGAAAATCA
>NZ_JANNDR010000186.1:0-10127 GCF_031378165.1 Chamaesiphon sp. OTE_75_metabat_556 | reverse complement strand
AGCATTGACGGGCATGGTAGCGATATTGGCTGCACCATCTTTGCCGATCGCCGCACAGGCAATTAATTGATATTCGGGATTAAAATCAACGCGATCGATCTTAAAATTAGCACTGTGAAATAATCTTTTTTCTTTAGGTTGCTGTCGCTGTACTGGTGGTTTGGCTGCATCGATCGGCACTGGCGTAACAAAGCGTTCGAGCGTAAAAATCCCACCGACTTCCCCCGCTTCGAGGGTATAAAGCAAGCGATCGGCACCAGTCGGACAGACACCTTGGACGGCGACAGCTACGCTCGATCGCTCTGGCTTGAGGGCACCAGACATGCCTACTGGCATAAAATTGGCCGCAACGCTCTTTTGCTTCCAGCTATTGCGCTGCTGCATCTGAGATTCGCGCTGTTGCACGGCGGCTCCAAATTCACTGACGATCGTCTGGACAGTCGCCTGACCCAATTTAAGGTAGAGTTTACCTCCAGATAGGTATGCAAAATTAAAACTCATGTGACAGTCTTCTGTAAGCGTTAGCTGGTGGGCAGTTCGGGTATAGCGGAATACTGACTATACCTACTCTACTGTTCCCTGAGAATCACCCAGAGATCGCATTTTGCTCAAAATTACTGAAATTATTTGACTGTCGAGAGCTGCCGATCGATCGCCAAGGGCGCAATGCCGGCTAAATCGAGAATTTGGGGAATCAAATCTTCGCGCTTGACGGCCATCAAATGCACGCCCTGACACATTTGGCTGGCTAATCGCACCTGTTCGGCGGCAATCTCGATCCCTTCTAAGAGGGGTTCTGACGATCGCGCGAGTCGATCGATTAGATGCTGAGGAATCTCGACCCCAGGCACATTGCGATTGATAAACTCGGCATTTTTGGCCGACTTGAGTAAAAAAATGCCAGCCAGCACGGGCTTATGATGACAACTGGCAATCTGCTGCATGAATTTCTCGAAGACATCAAAATCCGAAATGAGCTGACTCTGAAAAAATTGGGCACCAGCGGCCACCTTCTGCTCGAATCGTCGTTGCAAACCTGATCGACTTTTGGACTGCGGATCAACCGCCGCTCCGACAAATAAGTCCACAGACCCGTCTGGGAGGAGCTTGCCGTTGCCATCAAGACCGTGATTGAGATTATCGACGATCTTTAACAATCTGACCGCTTCTAGGTCAAATACGGGTCTGGCTTGGGGATAGTCGCCAGCCTTAATCGGGTCGCCAGTGAGGGCTAAAATGTTTTTGATGCCCAAAGCGTGCGCGCCCAATAAATCACCTTGAAGTCCGATCCGATTGCGATCGCGACACGCAAACTGACAGACTGGCTCAATCCCCTGCTGGAGCAAGATCGCGGCGGCGGCCAGTGGCGACATCCGCATCACCGCTCTACTGCCATCCGTGATATTCACGGCATGAACGCGTCCTTTTAAACAGTTGGCCATCGCCACCATGTGGGAGACATCGCCACCTTTGGGTGGCGCGACTTCCGCCGTAATTAGGAACTCGCCAGCAATAGCAGCCTGTCGAAAATCATTCACGATCGCACCCAAAAGACTTCAATTTCCATCATACAGGGTAGGGCGTTTGGAGTTGACAGTTGGGAGGTGGGAGTTGGGAGTTGCTGTACCACCGTATGGGAGTTGGGGATAGTGGATAGGGGACACTTTCATCCACTATCCACTATCCACTATTCACTATCCCCTAATTTTGAAAATCCCAACGCAGCCTTAACCTCAGCCAAAGTCCGATCTGCGATTGTGGCAGCGCGATCGCGGCCGTCGCGGAGGATGGATTCTAGATAGGTTTTGTCGGCCATCACTTCTTGATATTTAGCTTGAATCGGGCGAAGATGTTCGATCGTCGCTTCGGTTAGTAATGGTTTGAATTGACCCCAACCAAGATCTTGACATTCGTCAGCTACCGTTGCTTTGGGCTTACCAGACATCATCATATAGAGGGCGAGCAAGTTGCGACATTCCGGTCGGTCGATTGACTCAAATGTCAGTCCGCGTTCGAGATCGGTTTTGCATTTTTTGATTTTTTTCTGAATCAGATCGGGACTATCTAATAAATTGATCCGACTCAGATCGGAGGGATCGGATTTGGACATCTTCCGAGTACCGTCAGTCAGACTCATCACTCTCGCACCATCAGCTTGAATCAGGGCGTGCGGTAACTTGAAGACTGGTTGTTTCTTGGCAAATTGATGGTTGAATCTAGCGGCAATATCGCGAGTCAGTTCGAGATGTTGTTTTTGATCTTCCCCGACAGGGACTTGATCGGCTTGATAGAGGAGAATATCCGCTGCCATCAAGACGGGATAATCTAACAGCCCAACGTTGACGTTTTCACCTTGCTTGATCGCCTTTTCTTTGAATTGAATCATGTCTTCGAGCCAATTGAGTGGTGTGACACAATTGAGCAGCCAAGCGAGTTCGCTGTGGGCGGGGATATGGGATTGGATAAAAATACTCGCGTCTTCACTACTAATCCCACAGGCTAGGTACAGAGCGGCGATCGTATAACTATTTTCAGCTAGAGTTTGCGGATCGTGAGGTGCCGTAATGGCATGAAGATCGACTACGCAAAAATAATTTTCGTAGTGATGTTGCTGTTCGACCCAATTGCGAATCGAGCCTAAGTAATTACCCAGGTGTAAGTTGCCAGTTGGTTGGATGCCCGATAAAACACGTTTTTTAGTCATAAACAGGTGACACTACCGAACCGCGCCGGCGAGATTCTCGATCGAAAGGTGTTTTATTATAACAAACCGTTCGCTCGGTAACTTCTCTAAGTCGTCCCGATTCAAGATCGATCGACTCTGGCGGTAAGACACTAGTTACGAGGACAGCGCGCACGAATTATCAGCACTGCGGCTCAGTTCGCCAGAAGCCATCCCCAGATCCTGGATTTTAGTCTGCATGAGCTGATGAAAGCTGGGATTATTAAACCGCTTGGCTGACAGCGCGCCCAAAATTAGTACCGTACGGGCTGCTTCTGGTTGACCGAGATGATAGAGAGCTAAACCTTCGGCATAAAATCCGGTTTCGTCGCGATCGACCAATCGCTCTAAGCCGCGATCCTGAAGCGATCGCGCTTGCTCGAAATCGACCATCGCTGCGGCGATATTCCCTAGCTCATAATGGACGAGTCCTCGGTGATACCGTGCCGAAACATAATGGGGCGACAGTTCGATCGCGCGGCTAAAATTCTTGAGAGCATTGTGCTGTAATCCCGATAAACTATCGACGACTCCCGATATATAATTAGCCCAAAAAGAAGACTTGTCGATGGCTTTAACAGATCGACAATCTTGTTTAGCGCGAGGATAGTCATTGATTCTAAAATATGTCCAACTCCGCTGAATATAGGCATCGGCATGTTGGGGATCGAATTCGAGCGTGATGCCAAAATCTAACAATGCCAATTCGAGATCGCCGAGTTCGACAAAAATTAGGCCGCGTCGAAAATAAGCATTGATAAATTTGGGATTTAATTCGATCGCCCGATGGCAATCTTTCAATGCTGCTTGACGATCGCCCAGACAGCGATTTACTTCGGCACGATCGTCAAATACCGCAGCTTGGGGTTTGCGCTCGATCGTCAGGCTGAAATCGGCTAAGGCACCAGCGAGATCTCCAGATTTTTGGCGAGCGCGCCCGCGTGCGTGATGAAATACTGGTTGTCCGGCTTGTAAAGCGATCGCCCGATCCAGATCGGTCAATGCCTGGGGCAGTTTATCCAAGCGTTCGGAGCAGATCCCCCGATAGCAGTAACCATTGGGATCTTGAGGATAATCCTCGATATGCCGATCCAGACTGACTAAGGCAATTTGATAGTTTTCGAGCTTGACGAGTGCCACCGCATTCAACCAGCGGGCAGACGGATGGGCAACCCGTTCGAGAATATATTTACAGTCAACTAAGACTTGGTAGTGATTTTTGAGGGTTTTATTGATCAGCGCGCGCTGATAATAAAAATCGATTTGAGTCGGATCGCACTTAATCGCGGTGTCCCATGCCAGCAAAGCTGCTTCGTAATCTTGGATCTGCTGATAGACTTGTGCACTTCCACTGTGTGCGATCGCCAAGTTGGCATCCCATTCGATCGCGACCTTATAAGCCGATCTCGCCTGGGCGTAGTCTTTTGCCGCCAGCGACTTGCGACCGCGTTCGCAATATTTCAGTGCTAAATCTCTGGCAGTGACTGCTGGTGCTGAGACTTCTACTGCCGCACGGACGGGGGCTGCAACTGGTGGCGATTGGATGGGCTGAGATCTTGCAGGTGCCTGGGCTTTCGCGCTAACTGGCGCACTCTTTGGCTGGAAACTGGTTACTGCCGTTGGCGGAGCCTCTCCTGCGGAGAATCGCATCGTTGGCCGCACGATTGGCGGTTCGATCGCCACATCGCTCGCCCACGGGTCTGCTGAGGACTCTGCTGAGTAAGATCTGTCGTCTTCATCGGACTCAATCTCGACTGAAGCACTCCCCCAAGGGTCGATAAATGCTGAATTGCTGGATTTTGCTTTGGGATTGGCACTGACCGCTGTGGGCACAGAGACCTTTGGCGTGGATATTCCTAAAATATCTGAGTAGTCATGTTGAGTGGCAAACTCTGGAGTATTGGCTGGAGAAGATGGTTTCGTCATAACCGGAGTGCCTCAAAAAAATCATCAAAAAGATCGAGCGAAGTAGCGGTCGGGTTGTGAATGCAGCAAGTCGGCAATAGCTGGATTCGCAAACTGCGATCGCGACTTTCCTATAAGTGTAAATTTAGCAATTTGGTCTCAAAAACTGACGATAAATTCGCACGCGCTCATCAAGACAGCCTTATGGTTACAGCATTTGTTCGATCTTAACGATTTACTAAGCGATACGGTTCAGTATTTATACGACTATTTAGATTTTTTATGTACAATGCCTACTCATCTTCAAACATTATTGATTTTAAATTGCCACGATCGCAGCGGCAGAGATTGGCTCCAATCTGCTCGCTCTCGTCTATGTCAATCCATGCCGAGTGCTTCGATCGTAAATAATATCTGTCGCCCAAACACAGTACTTTTAAGTTTTTGAGCCACTAATACGGCTTGGTGCAGGATCGCTTTAGCGGTCTCTGACTGACCCATATAATAGAGAGCCAATCCTTCTGCATACAATCCAGTTTCATCTCGCTTAGTAGCAACCCGATCTAACGATTGTGATTGGATCGATTGTGCCAGGTGAAAGTCAGCCATGGCCTTCTGTTCGTACTTAAGATCGTAGTGCAATAGCCCTCGGTGGTAGAGGGCGCAAATAAAATCAGGCTGATGCTCCAACACCTTATTAAAATTAAATACGGCTTCTTGTTTGAAGCCAGATAATGATTGCACCACGCCCATCAAATAATTAGCGGGAATTGAGTTACGATCGACTTCTAACACTCGATCGCAGTCGGCGATTACCGCTGGATATTCACCGTGTCGGAAGTAGATCCAACTACGTTGGATATAAGCATTCAGATCTTGTGGATTGATTTGAATCAACCGATGATAATCAGCCAAGGCTGCGTGCAGATTGCCGACTTCGGTATTAATTACACCCCGTTGATAGTAAGCGTTGATGAGGCGAGGATTTACATAAATTGCTTGGTTGCACTCCATCAGCGCGCGCCGATAATCGCCGCGATTGATATAGATATCGGCACGATTGGCATAAGCTTGCGCCACACTAGCATCGAGGGCGATCGTCCGATCGTAATCGCTCATCGCCTGCGTAAAATCACCTAATTGTTGGTGAATCCGACCGCGTCTGCGGTAAAAAATGGCCAGATTGTCTTTGAGATCGATCGCTCGATGGAGATCTACTAATGCAGATGAACAGTTACCCAGTCGTTCGTAGCAGATGCCTCGATAATAATACCCGTAGCAATCGTCGATACTTAGGTTGAGATACTGAGTAAAATTAAAGATCGCTAGTTGATAGTTACCAATCTGAAAATGAGCACGAGCATTGAGCCAGCGCGCTGAAATATCGCTAGGCTGCTGTTCGAGGATAAATTTACAATCAAACAAAATACCTTGACAATTGCCAAGTTTTTTGTTGATTAGCGCGCGACAGTGATAAAAATCTACATTTTCGGGATCTCGATGAATGGCTCGATTACACGCGGCGAGAGCGGCAGGATAGTCTTTTTGCGCATAGTAAATTCTAGCCAAGCCCTCGTCAGCAACGGCATGAGCTGGACTCAGCTTGAGGGCGGTGGTGTAGTCCGCTGCTGCTCGTGGATAATCTTTTAATGCCAGTAGTGACTCACCTCTGGCACAATAAGCCAACACACAATCGGGCGCAAGGGCAATCGCCTGTGTGTATGAGGCGATCGCGCGATCGAGATCGCCTCTTAAAGCTCCGTCACTACCCTGTTGGCACAATTTTTGAACCTGGGTATTGACTTGTTGCTTGGGTAAATTTAGAGTTTGTGTCGCTGTCAACTTAACGGGTGAGTCTGGCATGGATGGCGAGTTTGTCAAGATTACTTCAGCAATGGAAGATCGGTCGGAGTGTAGAGGTATTCCTGTCAGCGAGATTTTGAGGTAGCTGTCTGTCTGTCAAATTTCAGATCGGACTAAGCTTAAGCTGTTCACTTACCTATCATGCCCAGTTTGAAGGCAGATATCTATACCTACGCGGTGTACTTTCTCAAGACACGTTACCATCTCTAAAAGTCGTATTTTTAAAACTTACAATCTGTAGATAAATTCTCGATCTAAATCGCGATCGCAGATTAAAATTGATAGTCGGGATGGCCAACCTGAAAAACGCTCAATCCCAAGCCAAGACACATCCTACAAACTTTTGGTCGATCGTCAATTATGCCAATAACCTTGTAGCGATCGCGGATGTGAAAATAATATAATTATAATTTGAGCAGCTCATCTGGCCGCTGGTTGTTAACTGGACGCACGAACAGATCTTTGTATTCTTTGAGCCAACCGATTGTCAAACCAGAACAGCTACTCGATCTCTTGTTTGCCAACCGAATTCGATCGGATCGAATCGCGCCAAAGGCACTCAGCCAATGGGAGATCGGTAAAATCTTGAATCTAAATTTTTAGGTGTATGTAACAAAAAGGTCGCTATTAGGATGTGCTTGATTCCTAAAAGCCTTACTCTGTGCTTACTTTTCAACCATATGGACGTACGCCGACTGGAAAGTAGACTTGGCGATCGATTCTACCGCTGTCCTAATTTCTCGAAGGTATAACCAGCAGTATTTTCAGGTGGATTGGGGATGAGGTCGAATAATAGGGCGGGGGATTGGGCAAAAAGTTGGTAGAAGATGGTGTCGCGACGCATGGTTGGAAAATCGAGGATGGATCGTTGGCATAGCCTACCGGGGATAATCGTATTACGGCTCGATCGTTCTCCCAAGTTTTATGTCTATTTTGTAGTTTTTGATCGATCGAGCCATGAAATTTGGGGAGAATAAATAGTCAGCACCTGAAGTAACTGCGTTTTTACCGCCATCTTTCGCACATGAGTATCGAATCTCTACCACCCAAGGTTTTCATCAGTTACAGTCATGATTCCGCCGCACATAAGGATCGAGTATTGGCATTGGCCGATCGATTGCGGGATGATGGGATCGATTGCAATATCGATCAATACGAGCAGTCGCCACTGGAAGGATGGCACCGCTGGATGCTAAATGAAGTAGAAGCCGCAGATCTAGTCCTGATAGTATGTTCGGAAACATACGATCGACGCTTTCGGGGACGGGAGGAGGCTGGTAAAGGCAAGGGCGCAATCTGGGAAGGCGGTGTCATCATTCAGGAGCTTTACGACGCTCAGGGGGTAAACTCGAAGTTTATTCCGATCGTATTGACGGCAGATGACTCGAAATTTATTCCTAGTCCGCTCCGCAGTGCGACTTATTACAGGGTAATCGCAGCGAATGATTATGAGTTGCTATACCGTCGGTTGACGAATCAGCATTCCACACCCAAGCAGGAGATCGGTAAATTTCGGCAGTTGGATAAGCGCGACAGGCAACAGCTTTTTCCAGATGTGTTGCCAGCAGATCCAAGTCCACATAATCCGGCTCCGACTGGTTTAACATCTTTTCAGCGGCGGCAATTGGAAGCACGGCGGGATGGGTTGTTGCCGGAGTGGGAGCTTCGTAGTGAGAAGGTAAAGCGGATGAGGATGGCTCTAATTATTGAGACGGGGGCGGCGGTGAAGTTTCAATTGGAGCAGCAATTGTTGGGGGAGGATGCGGAATTGTCGAAGTTGACAGCGGAACTGGATGAAATCGATCGGAAACTGAGTCAGTAATCTGGCTTATTTTTTTGATGCTGTAATCTTGGTCTAAATTTTTAGGCTAGATTAGTAGGCAAGACTACTACATGTTATTTCATACACTCTCATGACAAACGAAGAATTACTGGAAGAGATTGAACGAAATGCGATGTTTAAATCAGATGATTTGAATCTATCTCACAAAGGATTAACATCCATACCAGCAGAAATTGGAAAACTTACTAATCTAAAAAATCTTAACCTTGCTAGCAATAATATAACAAGCTTGCCAGCAGAAATCGGAAAACTCACTAATCTACGTTGGCTTAATATTGGCAGTAATCAACTAACAAGCTTGCCATCAGAAATTGGACAGCTTTTCAATCTGCGGACACTCGACTTTGCCTGCAATAAGCTAACAAATCTACCAGTGGAAATTGGTAAGTTATTAAATCTTACCGTTCTCTTTTCTAGCACTAATAAATTGACGATTCTGCCAGTAGAAATTGGAGAACTTAAAAGTTTAATTCAGCTCGATCTTAAAAATAATCAACTAATAAGTCTGCCAGCAGAACTTGGACAACTTTCTAATCTAAGTAGATTCGATCTTAGCCACAATCAACTAATAAGTCTGCCAGCAGAACTTGGGCAACTCTCTAATCTAAGTAGATTCGATCTTGATAGCAATCAACTAACAAGGCTACCTGCGGAAATTGGACAACTTCTGAACCTACGACATCTCGATCTTAGTCGCAATAGGCTAAAGAGCCTGCCAGTGGAAATCGGAAAATTATTCAATCTGAATGAATTTTACTTCAATGATAATCTCTCTTTATCATTACCGCCAGAAATTAGAGGCAAAGGATTTAGAGAGATAATTAACTTTTATAGGCAACAACTAGAACAAAAAACAGATCGAATTTATGAAGCTAAACTCCTCATTATTGGCGAAGGCGGTGCAGGCAAAACTACTTTAGCTAAAAAAATCCAATCCTCAGATTATCCGTTACAAGATGAGGATTCAACCCAAGGGATTGATGTGATTAAATGGCAATTTATGCTTGATAATGACAAAGAGTTTCGAGTCAATATCTGGGACTTTGGAGGACAGGAAATTTATCATACTACCCACCAATTTTTCCTCACCAAACGCTCGCTCTATGCCTTAGTTGTCGATACCCGCAAAGAAGATACCGATTTTTACTATTGGCTCAATGTCGTCGAACTTCTGAGCAATAACAGTCCCTTACTAATCATCAAGAATGAAAAGGAGGAACGACAAAGAGAAATCGACGAGCGGCAATTACGCGGTGAATTTACCAACCTGAAGGAAACTCTCTCCAGCAATTTTGCCACCCAACGCGGTTTACCAGAAATTCTCAAGCAGATTAAACACCACATCAGCAACTTACCCCATGTTGGCACCGAATTACCCAAAACTTGGGTGAAAGTGCGAGAAGCACTAGAACAGGAATCGCGCAATTATATCACTCTGGAGGAATATCTCAATCTTTGCGAACATAATGGTTTTACTAGACGAGAGGACAAACTCCAACTGAGCGGCTATCTCCACGATTTGGGTGTCTGTCTGCATTTCCAGGAAGACGAACTGCTGATGGAAACGGTAATTATTCAGCCTGCTTGGGGGACAGATGCCGTCTACAAGGTACTGGACAACCCGTTAGTGATTCACAACCAGGGACGATTCACGCGCGATGATTTGAAGCAGATCTGGCATGAACAGAAATATGCCACCATGCAACCCGAACTGTTGAGACTGATGATGAATTTCAAACTCTGCTACGAAATTCCCAATGTACCTAAAACCTATATTGCTCCACAACTGCTAAC
>NZ_JANNDR010000166.1:0-6617 GCF_031378165.1 Chamaesiphon sp. OTE_75_metabat_556 | reverse complement strand
AGCTTCAGTAATTTCTAAATCGAATAACATTAAACCTAAATCAGGACTACCCTCGATTGGTTGTTCTGAGCCATCCGGTTCGCTAAAATAAGCACTAAACTCTCGCGTACCGAGATAAGGTTGATGGTGACATTGCCCTTTGGCTAACCGCCGCCGAAATTGATCGCGGTATTTAGCCGGATGAGCGTCTGCATGGGGTTTTAACTGGATATCGGCTTTGATAATGTAATCGACATCCCGCAGACACAAAGCGTGGCGTTGAGAGCGATCCTCATCGGCATAGTAGCCACCTGTACCAGCTTTTTCCCAGCCTTTGGCAGTACGTTCGTTTTGATGGGAGTTGACTTCATTCCGCAGTAAGGAAAAATAGCGAATTTCTGATAAAACTACTATTTCCCGTACCATCCAGTAAATTTCCGGTTTCCAGAAAATACTTTCTAATACCCCTCGTGCTGCGCTGGGCGTAATTACTGGATATGTCACCCGCTCGGCGGTAAATTCCGGGCGAGTGAATAAAGCCAAATCTCCCCGTACCCGCATGGTAAGTAGAGAGTCAGACATATTAATAATTGGTGTTAAGTGATGATGAAGCGATGGAATTTGGCTAGGTTAGCTACATTAAGTATTCCCTGTGGACACTACAAAATAACTCAACAAGGACTAAAAATCATCCACGTATTTCGTTTGAGAGGTAATACAATCCGAGTAGCCGATTGTGTGGATGAATGGTGGACATACGGCTTATCCTCCTTCTTCGATTTATGTAAACAATTGGCACTCGAAAGCTCTAAAATATCAACAATTTCTTGTGTGGTATAGGTTTGAGGCTCTTGGATTGGGGCATTAAATCGATTCACGTTAGGTTGACTCAGACAATAATTGAGCAATGGAAAAACTGCCCCATTGAGAGATGGGGATGACAAGTTAGGGTTAGTCATGGTTAAATTTGATTAGAAATATTTTTTGCGAGAGGTGGCTCAAATCCAAGTAGGATGCCATCTCTATTTTTATAGCTTATGTAGATACTTTGTCAAGTGCTGTCCTTAAAGAAAATCTCTGACTAAGAACTACTCAAGAACGTTAGATGAAGAAGTTATATTGCATGTCCTGGAGAGGCAGAAACATTTGACTAGAGTGAAAACGGGGAATAGGTGAGAGCAAGCATAACTTACGCTCACCTATTCGTGCCTCTTGATAAGATACTCCATCAAGTAACGCTTAGATGTTCCAATCCTCACCCATGAATGAGTGCATGACCATAATTTAGCACCTGTGGAGCATCGATAGGTTGTTGAGACTTGTCAGATACTGCTCAAGGCGAGAGAATATTAGAGAAGAAGCTAATAATCTGCGCCAAGATTCAGATCGAATGCACTTAATCTCAATCCGCAATCTGCGTGCTGCATCAGCAAAGTATTCCGATGTATCAAAGCAGGTAGAAGATTGGTATGCGACTGTCAGACAAGCTGAGTGGAGTTGTTTGGAGGATGTGCGGCTGATTTATGGGGATGCTGAAGCAGTTGGTAATTTAACTGTCTTTAATATCAAAGGTAATAATTATCGTCTAATTGTCGGGATCGATTACCAAGATTACACAGTTTACTTTAAGTATTTTCTGACTCACTCTGAATACGATAAGGATAAGTGGAAAAATGACCCTTACTTTTAACCAAACTAGTTATAGTAATTTGCTCGCAGAAATATCACCAAAAGTGATCGAAACTGAACTAGAATACGATCGAGCATTAGCCATTGCCGAAAAATTGACATTCGATCGCAATAAAACGCCTGAAGAGAGAGCTATCTATCAGTTATTAGTAATGCTGATTGAGGCTTATGAAACTAAACATTATCCTATGCCCACTTCTACACCTCAAGAAGTGCTGCTGCATATTTTAGAGGCTAGTGGAATCGATCGATCGGATTTAGTCGGTAAGCTAGGTTCTAGTGAGGAGGTGTCAGGAATTATCGAAGGAAAAAGAGCGATTAGTCAAGCTCAAGCTAGAGTATTAGGAGATATGTTTAAAGTGTCACCAAATTTGTTTGTATAGTTGCTATTTACAAAAATATTCAGTCCGCGTAGGCGGACTTTGCAACACTAGTGGTGGTTTCAACCGCCAGCACATTGGTATTGGTGCGTTACGCTTCGCGATAACACACCCTACAGATCGCATAAATCTTTAACGGGTAATAAAATACCATCGCTCGGATCTCCAAGGATTGGCAAACCCTTAATTGGATCGTAAGTGCCAGTCCAGATATAAAACTCAACCCCAGCTATCGGTTGCTCGATCGATGTTTTATGATGTTTGCGAAATTCAAAGTGACGAATGCTAATCGTATATGGTTGTAATTTCTGATAATCGCTAGTAAATAACCCCCGACGTTTAATTTGCCTTAATAGCTTTTCAACTTCATCATTAAAACTGACAACCACTGGATAAGTATCATCATCAATTAGCTTAAATTTGCTAGCAACTGTTTCAAACAAACAATTCTCTCTGTCGTCTTGAATCTCGTACTTATCGGATGATTCTAATTTATATAGAGCATTACCATAACTAGTGAAAATCTGCGGTTGATATAAATCTTCTGACTGCGCTTGTTGTAAAATCTGCTGAGTTTTACCAGTCGCCTTCGCATATTCACTACCTTTCGGTGGCATACTCCCTTCTTCTAATTCAAAGACAAAAACTTGTCCCAATTCATCCATAGTTCCCTCGCGATTACATCGTCCTGCTGCTTGGACAATGCGATCGAGTGGCCCCAAAACACGATATACTGCGGGGAAATCTAAATCTACACCTGCTTCGACTACTTGGGTAGAAACTAGAATACAATCTTGCTTATTTTTCAAACGAGATCGAACTTCTGCTAGTACTAGTTGACGATGCGCCCCACAGAGCAAAGTGGACAAGTGTAAAACTTGACTATTTTTAACGGCTAGTTTTACTCGTGATTCAGTGCCTACTGCTTCAAAATATTCAATAGGTGAACTATTCAAACTATTTATGACTTTCAGGGCATCTTTACGAGTATTGAGGACGACTAAAGCAGATGAATGAGAGTTAAGTCGATCTGTTAATTCCTGCCATGACCATTTAGTATTGGTTTTAATTGCAGATAGATTGTAATCAACTCGCTTGAGCTTGGCAAAATGTTCTCGACTTTTGGCTACAGGGATAATATCCGTAATTGAGCCAGTTTTAAAGCCCTTAAAATAACCATCTTCACCTTCTAATACTGGTTGAGTAGCAGTACATAACACCACCGAAACATGATAGCGTTCTACCAATTCTTCCAACATACTGCATATAGATTCCCTCAGCGCGATCGGTAGTGTTTGCACTTCATCTAAAATAATCACACTGCCAACAATATTATGCAGTTTACGACACTTACTAGTTCGATTGGAAAACAAACTTTCAAATAACTGAACTGTTGTCGTGACAATTAGCGAAGCATCCCAATTTTGAGTAGCTAATCTCGCTTGGTGCTGAAAATCGATTGCGCCCTCCTCAGCTTCCGAACTTTCATCCTTTGATTTGGGATCGTGTTGGATCGCACTGTGATGTTCGAGGACAGCTATTTCTCCTAATTCGGCAAATACCCTGCGATAATCTTTGACAGTTTGCTCGATAATACTGGTATAGGGTACTGCCATAATTACCCGTCGATCTAGATTATCGATCGGGTTCGCTAAAATATGTTGCAGTCCAAAAGCCAAACTACTAAGTGTCTTCCCGCCACCAGTGGGTACTGTCAGTCTAAATATTCCTGGTTTCGATAATGCTGTCTCTACACAATGTTGATAGACTTCTTGTCTAACATCAAATACTATTTTATTTTTCGCTGTCAATTCCTGTTGTTTCTTATCGACAAATTCTTTCTGCTTGAAATTGAATATTTGCCACAACTGTTCGATTGTTGGTTTATCATGGCGAAGATTGAAAGTTTCAGGATTTCCAAATCTTTCACTATCCAACCTATCGGCATCAATCAAACAAGAAAATAATAATCGATCGAATACTTCTCTTGCATAGGGATGATCATCTGGGTCTGGCAAACGATCGAGTAGTTCATCAAAATCTAAATCTGGATCGGTTTCAATTCCTTCAGACTGTGCAGATGCTAATATGCTAACGAGTTCTATTTTTGCTCTCTCTAACTTAGCATCATCATATTCATCAGTAGCATCTCTTAGTCCTCGATGATGTCCATCAATTACCGCAGCAATATCCGAACAAAACTGCTCGGCTAAAATCGCGCCATGAATAGCATGAGGAACCTTTTTTGTGGGTGGTTTCTGGTTGTTCAGCGATGCTGTATGACAATCATCCAAATATGTCTGAAAATCAGGATTATATTTACCTAGATCGTGCCATAAACCAGCATATTTGCCCAGTTCTCCCGCATCGAACTTATCTGCAAATTTCTCAGCTAATTTTGAAACCTTGCCCAAATGTGCTTTGAGTTCGTGCCAATCATTGGTACCTTTCGATGGGGTATGAGCGTTAAATTGATACTTCATCTCAGCAAGATTATTCTAGCTTCGTTACCATCTCACCTGTGAGACTAAACGCTCGTGCTTCGATGATTTTAACAGGAACGACTTTACCGCGTAGCTCTTCGATATCGCCATTGAAAAAGGTGAGACGATTGCCGCCAGTTCTACCGAGCACTTGGTCGGGATTTTTGGTATTGCGTTCTTCCACTAGGACAGATTCTACTCGATCGAGATAGCGACCCGATCGATCGATCGCCGTTTGCGAAACCAGATGATTGATCCGCTGCAACCTGTCGATTTTGATCTGTTCACTAATTTGATTGCTCCATACTGCCGCAGGCGTATTCGGACGGGGGGAGTATGCCGCCGTATTAACCATATCGAAACCGATGTCCGCAATCAATGCTAGCGTCCGCTCGAACTGCTCCTCCGTCTCGCCAGGGAAACCGACAATCGCATCGGCACTAATCGACGCATCGGGCATATACTGCCGGATCGTATCGATAATCCGCCGATATTTTTCGTGAGTATAACCCCGCGACATCGCCTTCAAAATCTCGTTATCGCCAGATTGAAAGGGGATGTGGAAATGTTCGCAGACTTTGGGTAATTCATGACACGCTTTAATCAATCGCTCGGTAAAGTAGCGCGGGTGACTAGTCGCGAATCGAATTCGCTCGATTCCTTCAACATCGTGGATGTAATAGAGCAGATCTGTAAGTGTATTCAGATGGCGACCCTCAACAGTCGAGCCAGGTAGATCGCGCCCATAGGCATCGATATTTTGACCGAGCAAGGTGATTTCCCGATATCCTTGGCGTGCCAATTCTTTGATTTCTGTCCGAATTGCTGCTGGCGTCCGCGACTGCTCGACACCCCGCACATTCGGCACTACGCAATAGGTACAGCGTTCGTTACAGCCATAAATGACATTCACCCATGCTGTTACGCTACTATCGCGACGCGGCTTGGTAATATCTTCAATGATATGAATCGGTTCGGTAGCGACTACCTGTTCGCCCGCAAAGACTTGCTTGAGCAGATCTTCGAGGCGATTGGCATGTTGGGGACCCATAATGATATCGAGTTCGGGAATGCGTCTTAATAGGGCTTCACCCTCTTGTTGGGCAACACAGCCAGCCATAATCAAAATCAGATTGGGGTTGTCTTTTTTGCGGCGAGTCTGTTTGCCAAGATAGGAATAAACCTTTTGTTCGGCGAGATCGCGGATGGTGCAGGTATTGTAGAGGACTAAATCTGCGCCAAAGGGATCGTCCGACCACTGAAATCCCATTTCTTCTAGTATCCCTCCCATCCGCTCGGAATCGGCCTTATTCATCTGACAGCCAAAGGTGGTGATGTGATAGCTGCGATCGCTCGAATTCATAGGTTGCCAGGATAGAGGGTAGAAACTAATCGGAAGATTTTTCAGTCGGGAAGCTCATCTGTGGTGAGCACTGCGATCGGGAAGATGCCGATGACTGGCACTCGTCGGCGGAGCATCTGTGGGTAGGCATTACGGGACGAGCATCGAGTTGCTGCGGTGGAGATCGTTACAGATTGTCAGTTTGAGCACAGTATGGTCGGTGGCAATTGTTTATTATAATCGATCTGCTGTGGCGATCGATTGGCGCGATCGTGGGTTGAAGCGATCGCGCCCAATAGCGGCGATCTGACGATCGACACTTGGTATTTATGCTCGCAATCCAGACATGTTTTGACACGTACTAACATCTATAGTAGGATTGTAGATTGTGTTAACTTTATTCAGATAGACAAGCAATAACCCTTGGCTAACGTAGTCGTAATTGGTGCCCAATGGGGCGATGAAGGAAAAGGAAAAATCACTGACTTACTAAGTAAGTCAGCAGATGTGGTCGTGCGTTACCAAGGGGGTGTCAACGCTGGTCACACTGTAGTCGTGCAGGGTCAAACCTTTAAACTGCACTTGATTCCTTCGGGGATTCTCTATCCCGAAACGAAATGTATCATTGGCTGTGGGACAGTCATTGACCCCAAAGTATTGATCGAGGAACTGGATCGACTTGTCGCGCTAGATATCCCTACTGACAAGCTCTTAATCTCCCGAACAGCTCACGTCACGATGCCC
>NZ_JANNDR010000128.1:0-3680 GCF_031378165.1 Chamaesiphon sp. OTE_75_metabat_556 | reverse complement strand
CATAATTAACCATCAAATTAAGGTTGGATATTCATGCTAAATCTTTCTAAATATCGCCACGCGATCGTCGGTTGTAGCGCTATCGCTACAGTAGCTTGCGTTGGATTACTACAGTCTGGTAGTGCGATCGCTCAAACAGCTACTAATAATAGTAATAGTAGCGGTAGTAACGTTACCACTATCCCCAGCGTCAGCGTTGGTAGTAGTAATAGTGGCGGAAGCACTCCCGGCGGTGGCGCTAGTGCAGCGATTAGCGGTCAGGCTGGAACCATTTCGTCCAGAGTCAGTGTCGCTCAAGCTAGCTATGATACTGCGGTGTCTAACCTCTCAGCCGCCGAAGCAGCTCAACCTGTAGCTGCCGCAGATACAACCCCCGTCCGCTATGCGGTAGATAAAGGTGTTGCGGATCTTGCAGCTTGTGGTTGTCCCAATGCCGATGTTACTGCCAGTGCGCCTAGTACTGCTCCACGCCCAGAAGTAGTAGCTGCTAAAGCTGCTGAAGCTGATGCCGCAGCAGAACTCGCCGCTGCTCAAGCCGAAGCGCGTCAGTTTATTGAATCAGTCAAGAGTGGTACTACTGCAACCAGCTCGGTAGCCACCAGCCAACTTTGGTAGAGATCTGCTCTGAGCTAATTACCTTCAGACAGCACACCACCCATAGATAACCTGTTAATTACAAGGGCGAATTTAATCGCTCTTGTCTTCCGGGTTACTCTCGATAATTGCGACCACCAATCCATCGCTCGCCAAGTCAGGCTCGAACACAATGACCCAACTAGCTAAATTCCGTCAACTCCTCATCGGCTGCGGCGCGATCGCCACAGCAGCATTCGGTAGCTTCATTCCCTCTGCCACTGCTGACGAACAATTTAATAATAATACCGTCCAATTCGATCGAGACACCATCATTGAATTTGCGTTTGTAAAATCCAACAACGCGGCTCAATCCACTTTTGGCGTACTCAATCTAGCTACTGGCGAAAAAACTCCCCTAATTTCGGAAGCCCGCGCTCAAGACAGACCCGGTAAAAACCGGGTCGGTACTGCTGGTAAAGCAGTTAGAAAACCGTTTGCCGAATTTACATTCAAATCGGGGACTCCCTACACACTCTATCTAGAGTCAACTCAAAAAGGTAAAGGTGCTACCACCGTCTACTCTGTACCAGAGCGAAATGGTGGCGCACAGCTAGCAAAATTCGAGAATGATGCTACCTCCTTGGGTACTCAAGGCGTGCGGATTGGTTGGAATGATGGGATCTCCAGTCAAGGTGGCGACTTCAATCAATTCCTAGTCATCGCTGGTGGTGGCATCGGCTGTCCTTGTAAGCCAAGCCCCAGCTTGACTACACCATTACCTCCCGAAGCACCCCCAACTCGCAACAACGCACCTAGCGGTCGCGGTTAATTAGGCTTTAGGCTTTAGGCTTTAGGCTTTAGGGGTCTTGCAAATTAGCCCCAATCACTAACATCGGGTATGAAACAGTGTTTCATGCCCGATTTTGGCTAAATACGCTAAATACCTACCATTAATAGAGAAAATTGCCACAATTAAAGAATAAGAGTTATTACCAATCGCTGAATGCAATATGAAGTCAAGACTAAGTTCTGCGATCGCGACGATCGTGTTAATTATTGCTACCTTTTTGCCACTACCTGCCCGAGCAGCGGTGCCGATTACTGCGGCGATCGCGGAAAATAATGGCGTGAGCTTTGTCAGTAAGGCTGTCGATTTAGTCGGTGCGGCGGTGGTGCGAATCGATACCGAGCGGACGATTACGCGGCGGATCGACCCATTTTTTGGCGATGAGGCGATGACGGGATTGCCCCAGCAGCAGCTACTACGCGGTCAGGGGTCGGGCTTTATTATCGATCGCGGTGGCATCATTTTAACCAATGCCCATGTTGTCGATCGTGCCGACAAAGTCACCGTCATCCTCAAAGATGGCCGGAGTTTGGAAGGTAAAGTCCAAGGTGTCGATCCAGTCACCGATCTGGCTGTTATCAAAGTCCAAGGTGCTAAAAACCTACCCACAGCTCAACTCGGCGACTCAGATATCGTCAAAGTCGGTGATTGGGCGATCGCGGTTGGCAATCCCTTCGGATTGGACAATACTGTGACCCTAGGGATCGTTAGTACCCTCAAACGGGCTAGTTCGACCGTCGGCATGACCGACAAACGCCTTGATTTCATTCAAACCGATGCAGCTATCAACCCGGGTAATTCTGGGGGGCCACTGCTCGATTCACAGGGGCGAGTCATCGGCATCAATACCGCAATCCGTGCCGATGCTATGGGGATTGGGTTTGCGATTCCGATTAATAAAGCCAAAACTATTTCCACCCAATTAGCACGCGGCGAAAAAGTTTCGCATCCCTATCTCGGTGTCCAAATGGTTACACTCACCCCAGAAATTGCCTCTGAAAATAATCAAGATCCAAATGCACCATTTCAGATTCCCGAAATTAATGGTGTATTGGTAATTCGTGTTTTACCCAACACTGCGGCATCTGTAGCGGGAATGCGGCGTGGTGATACGATCTTGGAAGTCGATGGCGCGGCAATTCACGATGCCAATCAGTTGCAAGATGTGATGGAAAATAGTCATGTCAGCAAACAGATCCAAGTCCGAATCTTGCGAGATGGCAAGGATCGGATTGTCAAAGTTATTCCCAAAGAGTTAAATTCTTAAATTAAGGTCTATCCACCTAAAACACCGCTGTTCGCACACTAACTTCACAAAGTACAGAATGTAAGTTATAATCGATTCTAGAATTATAAACTGAAGCGAAGAGGATGTTTGGAAAGTATAAAGTGACACTCGATCGTTCCTTTACCCCCTTAAATTAGAGTCAAAGTTCCCCAGGATTGGGGGGATCTAAGTAGCCGATCGATGCTAAATCATTACTTTGTTTACATCGTCTCCGTATTTCCAAACATCCTCTAAGTAATTATGTATTCTGAAAGTCTACTTCAACAAATTAAAGCCTCCCACTATCTTTTACAAGAAAGCCTCGATAGAGGTTGGAAAGAATTTCAAAAAACAGAAACCTTTGACATTACTAGACAACTATCCGAACAGATGAATTGGTGGTATGATAGCCAATATTACAATGTTATTCCTAACCCGTCTCATTGGTATGCTAGTCAATTAGCTGGCAATTATTTCCTAATCGCAATGGGTGAATTAGGAATTTACTTTGATACAGTATTTCCTGGTGATTTTTCTCAATCAGAAGAATTTGTGAGAGAAGATGGTTTAGATGTGAGAAGATTTCGTCTCAAAGTATTTCATCAAAGAAAAACTATTTGTATCTTTCAGTTAGAATATATCCACAACCATGAAATATTCTATTTTACATACCCCCCACAGTTACAAATTTTGGAGGAGTTCACGGGGGAATCAAAAATCTAAAAAACCCGATCGGGTAGGGCACATTGAGCAATAAGTTTGCACAATTATGTAGGTAGGCACAATTAAATATAAGCTCCGCGATCGTTAGATTAATGCCTGAAACCTAATAATTGTATGGATTAGCGATAGTTTAAACCACCCTACGTTTAAATCAGCCCGCCTACTTACCACTAAATGAAATCCAAAATTCTGGAGTGATTGAGGCAGGGACAATTCATGAATTGTCCCTGCCTCAATCACTCCAGAATTTTGGATTTCATTTAGTGG
>NZ_JANNDR010000094.1:0-3681 GCF_031378165.1 Chamaesiphon sp. OTE_75_metabat_556 | reverse complement strand
CGGACGGCCAGTTACCCAACAACGATTGTGCAACCGAGTCGGTGCGCTGTTGCGAGGTAGTTGTTGAATCTTGCGGTGGATTGCAAATCTTGCTTGGGGTGTAGCTGCACTCTTAAACTCTTCTAATAGAGCCGATCTTTTATCTGCATATTTTGCTACTAGTCGTTGGCGGTTCTTCTCCCGCTCGATCATGCCTTTCTTCGCCATGTGTCTAACTTTCTCGATATTACAATAAGCCGCAGCGGCTCTTGTGGATCTACGCAACCAATTAAGATCGCATATTACAAGAGTGCCAAACACTCTATTATAAAGCAAAATCAGCAATTTTGTCTATGACTGACTCATCTTGCTCAGATGGGCAGACGATCTGCACGCAAAATCTCTCCAGATCGATCGCGATCGCACATCCGAAGATTGCCGCAACTAGCCTGCGGACAATCGATCTGTGCGATTGCTGGCAAAATCATCTAGCGACTAAATAATTAGGCTATTTGGCGAGTTTCAATTGACGGCAGTTATCTCGATAATAGCTACAGTCATAACCTAGATCGTCAGACCTCTGGTCGGCGATCGCAACTTCATTTGTGAGGAGCAAATAATTAATTGGTTTTTATCGATTTTCGATCTGCTTTCGATCGATTACTGTGATAAGTTGGGTATGCTAAATCATAACCACACATTACTGCCTACTGGAACATTGATATATATGGTACACCCGATCTCTAGCTTGGTGTCCGAACAGATTTTAACCTTGACATCTGTAAGTAATTTCCAGCATTTCCAGCAGGCGGCAAAGCATGACCGATTCGGTTCGACCGACGCCATGAGAACGAAAGAATTGTCTTAAGTTTTAGCCTCACTCAAGCTCCGTAAGTACAAATACTCGTTGCAACTGGCTAACTGGGGAATTGACTAGCCAATAGTCAATTTCGCAAAAATAAATTTCACACAAGTTGAAACTTATTTAGCCAAAATCATTCATTACTCTTAAGTGAGTAATCGATAAACATTGCACCGATAAAATCGCTATTTTTCTTTCCGCAGTCTAAAAATTCTTGCTCTATTCGCAAGAGTTTTGACTGCGACAATTTTGCCTTTGAATAATTATCCAATCTTGTATTTTGAATTGGTAGAAAATGCGCACTCTCGCTCCAGAATTTAGCTATCCTACGCTGCAACATCCCGATCGCCATGTTTGGGATTTTTGGTATCATTTTGACCCAGATACAGAAATTTTCCATTTATTTTATCTAAATGCCGATCGGTCGTTGGTCGCTCAAGACCAACACCACTTGAGTTCGCAAGTAGGATATGCAACTACCAAGGATTTTTTGACCATTGAGTGGGTGAGCGATCGAGTATTGGGTGCAGATCCACACGGTTGGGATAATACCTCAATTTGGAGTGGAGATATTATTAAAGTTCAGGGTGGATTTTTGATGTTTTATACATCGAGAAATCAAGCGACAGATGATGGCATGACCCAAAATGTCGGCGTTGCTTTTACTCATCACATTCAAAGTTTCGATCGCTGGTTTCGGATTCCCAGCATTCGGATTCAACCTGATGCTCCGTACGAGCTGCATCACGTTCCTGAAGATCTAACAATTAATGCTTGGCGCGATCCCTTTTTATTCCGCCATGAGGAACAGATCTACATGTTGCTCTCAGCCAAAGATCCCAATCAGCAGGTGGGTAAAAAAGGTGCCGTCGCTCTGCTCAAAGCCAAAAATAATAGCTTTGAACATTGGGAATATTTACCCCCGATCTGTCAACCAGGCTTTTATGCCGAAATGGAAGTGCCCCAACTCTATCGCTCTGGAGTGGATGATTACGCGCTAGTCTACAGTACTTGGGCAAAATATGACTTTGCACCCACAACCGAGCAAAGTGGTGGTTTACAGGGTTTTCATTCATCTTCGCTGTTTAACTTTCCAGCAGCGGCTCCTGAGATCTTATTGCCAGAGACAGCCAACCTCTATGCTTGCCGCATTATTCCCGAACTAAATGGGGAGATTATCGGGTTTGACATCACCACTGGCGGCATCCGTCGCAGTGGGGTTCAAACTGGCTTACAGCATGTCGATCGCGACTTTAGTAGCTACTCGATCGACATGTAATTTTAGTTGGGAGTTGATAGTTGAAAGCGGCTCGATATATTCGAGCCGCTTTTGACTTAATATTATCTTTCCTAATAAGTAGATAGGTGGAATTAAATGTGAGATGCCAACCTTGTGCCCTCACCCCCAGCCCCTCTCCCAAACTTGGGAGAAGGGGGCTAAGATCGGCTCCCCTCTCCCAGTGTTGGGAGAAGGGGGTTGGGGGATGAGGGCGATTTCGTCATTGTCAGTTTAATTGCGCCTACCTACTTACCTAAAGCCTAAAACCTAAAGCCTAAACCATGGCGATCGATCGTTCCATTTCTGGTGTGTATTGCCCCATGCTGGCCGATCCGTTGATCTTGGCGCGCTGATAAAGGCGTTTTTGCGCTGCGGGGATATTGGCATCGTCGCCATGCCAATAATCGAGAGCGGGTTGTTGAATCGCGCGCGCGTATGAAAAGGTGACAGCCCACGGACATTGGGAGCCAAACTGCGTATGGATCGCATTGAGATGAGCAGTGGCATGTTCGTTGCTTTGTCCCCCAGAGAGAAAAGCGATGCCTGGTACTGAGGCGGGGACATTATCGCGTAGACACTGGACGGTCATTGCAGCCACCTGCTCGACAGATGCCTGGATGGGACACTTTTCACCAGCGAGTACCATGCTGGGTTTGAGAATCATTTTATCGAGTTCTACCCGATTCAATCTTAATTGCGCGAAGACAGCTTGTAGAGTGCGATCTGTTACTTCATAGCACCGCTCGATCGAATGCTGCCCGTCAATGAGCACTTCGGGTTCGACAATCGGGACTAGTCCCCCTGCTTGACACAGAGCGGCATAGCGGGCGAGGGCATGGGCATTAGCTACCAGACAAGTTTCACTGGGAATGTCTGTATCGATCGCGTCGCGTTCACTTTGTGAAATCGTAATTACCGCGCGCCACTTTGCAAAGCGGGCACCCATTTGATAGTATTCGGCAATGCGATCGCCCAATCCGTCTAAGCCTTCAGTTACTTTTTCACCAGGACAACCAGGGAGATCTTTGGCACCGAGATCGAGTTTAATGCCAGGGATAATTCCAGCGGTTTGCAGCAAGTTGACGAAGGGAATGCCAGCTTGCGAAGATTGGCGGATCGTCTCATCATACAAAATCGCCCCGCTAATAAAATTGGCTAAATTTGGGGTGGTAATAATTAATTCCCGATAGGCGCGCCGCCGCTCCACCGTCACGGGAATTCCCAACTTCTCAAACCGCCGCGCGCAGGTAGCATTACTTTCATCCATTGCCAAAATTCCTTTGCCAGGTGCAACCAATGCCTGGGCGGTGGCGATTAATTCCCGATCGGATGTATTCATCGGTCAGTCCTTATCACAGATAGGTATATCAATAGTCTAATCAGTTTTCCGACTGTGGTGGGATGGCGATGCGATCAACCAAGTAGCATCCAGATTGCCGATTTATAGCTCACCCTAGTTTGGGTGCCAATGATAAACTAAGTTATTCTAAGAATGAAATCTCACTACTTGAGATCGATACCTCGCCAACATCTCAAAAAATCTTACCTCTGACTTGTGAAC
>NZ_JANNDR010000066.1:0-3295 GCF_031378165.1 Chamaesiphon sp. OTE_75_metabat_556 | reverse complement strand
CGCCAATTAGCAGAAGTAGAGCAACGGATCGGTGTTTTTAATGAGGCTGTGGAGGGGATCAATGGCTGTCTCGAAGCTATGCAACTAGACAGGCATCGGTTGCCAACATTGAGTCAGTCAGATTTATTATTATTACCTGTTCATGATCATACTGAATCTACTGAATCTCTGGTAGAGTTGGCGGCAGTTGGGGAGAGTAATTAAATTGTGAATTATTCGATCGATCCTTAATTGCGAGGATCGATCGAATATTATTCCTGATTTTTGGGCACTCTATAGATATATCCTGTCCCCTATTTTTAGCAATGGCTTTTAGCTTAGTTGAATTCACCCATATTCTTAGCACCATTGAAGATATACTTTTCATGAGCGAGAATCAATCTCCGATTAATATCTCGACTGGTGCTGAAGATGATGAATACAATAAAATATTCATACAATTTGCTTTCTGTCTTAAACAAGGCAAATCAGAGATACGCATTTATGACACTAATGGAATTATCTCTTATCTGGACGTTGACGGAGAAAGTCTAAGAAAGCTAGAATTCGATCAGGCAAATATCTCAGCAACATATAGCTCTTTTAATAAAGCATTGAAACAAATATTGGATCTTGATCGACAGCGTGTTAATAAAATAAAAGGTATGAATAATTTCGATTCGACAGCAGAGACGATTGATGTAAATATAGAATTAGTTAATTCTTCTCTAGATGAGATTAGGAAAAATATACCCGAAGTAAGCTGAATATACTTAGGTTATATGGATATACAAATAGATCGAGCATCATTTGGATTAGCCGAGGTAAATTAATCAGATCTGTAGGGGCAGGTTTATGAGATCGATATCGATCGAACTAAAAATTTATGACAAACCTGCCCTCTCCCTCAAGAAAATACAGAGCGTCATAAATGCAAACTTGACAAATCCAATCATTATTAAATTATGACCGAGCGAGCAAATCCAATAATTCCTGATTCACAATCTGTCGTCCGATACCTAGACTCAAATTCGTCAGATGTATTTGGTTCGCACGGAACATTTTTGATGAGTGACTTTATCCGTAATCTTAGAATACCAATAGAGGATAAAAGATCGTTCATCGAAAGACTCAGTGAATTACATCATAAAGTCAAGAACTATCCCGATCGCTCCACAGAGTATTATATAGATCTTATAGAATCTTTTCTCAAGAGAAATCCAGCCGTCGAATATGAAGATGAGCCAATCGAGAATGTATTTGATAATGGTATTGACTGTAAGCTATTACAGCCAGATGGAAAAGGATGGCAAAAAGGAAGACTGAAAATATGCTTTGAGTTTATACCAGAGGATAATGAACTTATGACTAGCCAAGAAAAACCACTAGATACTCATTCTTCTCCACTAGACGAAATTCGTCAATTATCAAATGAATTGACATCTATGACATCGTTGGCGGAGCCTCCCAGAAAGAGAATCGAACAAAACTAGCTGAGATGGGCGGGTTTGGCAGAGATTTTTAGTAAAATTGCAACCAATAGCATAAACCCGCCCCTACGGATCTGTGAATTAATATGTCAGAAAAATCCAAACGAATTAGCTTCCCCAAAGAAGTGCGGGAATATGTCTTCAACCGCGATCACCATCAGTGTCAAAGCTGCGGACAAACAACCAAACTATCGATCGACCATATTATTCCCCTCGCATCGGGCGGTAGCAACGACATTAGCAATCTCCAAACTCTGTGCGGCTCCTGTAATAGCCAGAAAAAACACTACTTCGATCCCAGGTTCGATCGACGTTATCAGTAAACTTTAAAATTAGACGATTTTAGATGATGTCTGAAACACGCAATTTTGTTAAGCTTAAACCCTAGCAGATCTCCCTAGCATCCCGATCGACTCTGCTCGATCTGGCCACAAGCATCAAACGGGAATTGGGAACGATCCGGCAATGTCGAGGAGAATGGTAAAATAATACTCCTGATACGTCACAGCAAAAATTTAAGCTAAATTTTACGATGAATTTATTTTGGCTTTACGATCTGCCCAATACGGTGTTTGCTGCGATCGTGATTGGCTTTTTTGTATCGATCGGCTTGATCGGTCAAAGATGGACTCGGCGGTGGGTCAAGCGGATTCCAGGCAATGATGGCAGGTACAACGAGCTAATCAATGCCACTGTCGCAACAGTCGGCGTATTTTTTGGGATTACGCTAGGACTAATTTCGGTGGGAGCTTGGCAAGAATTTACCGATATTAGTACGAATGTTAATCAAGAAGTTTCTTCGATTAATGTGTTGTATCGAGCGGTTTCGCTCTATCCAGATCCGTCACGGGATCTGCTCAGAAATGGTCTCAAAGAGTACGTACATTATGCCATCTACGAGGAATGGCCATCCCAGCAAAAAGGGATCGTCCCTAAAGGTGGTACTGCCAAAGTCACTGCTTTTCAAAAAAATCTCTATGCGTTTGAGCCAGTCAGCGAGAGTATGAAGTCCGTTCATGGGGAAACAATTGCGGCCTTCAATGACATGATCCGCCAACGCCGCAGTCGGCTCCAAAGTGTCACGAATGGTTTGCCATCAACGTTATGGCTGGTGGTAATTTTTGGTTCTTTATTGAATTTGGTGATTCCGTGGCTATTGGTATACGATCGACAATTCATGCAAGACTTGACGATCGTCTTAACCGCCGCGACGATCGGTTTATTGGTCTTTTTGATGGCAGCTATGGACTATCCATTTCGCGGTGAATTTAGCGTCACGTCAGAAAGTTTTCAATTGATCTATGACAGAATGAAAGCAAACTAAATCTCAGCCAATTGACACCCCGCTATCGATCGACAAATGGGAGTGGGTTGGCTGATTTTGTCGAAGTTAGCGGCGGCCAAACTATCACCTAGCCAATAACTTCCCCATTTAAACAAATTACGGGTGATGGGGACAATTGCGGCGATCGATATCAATAGCAACGACAAAGCTGGGTACCTTAATAATGTGGGAAGAAAAATCGGACACCATGCGCGATCGCGCATGGTGTCTTACTTTGTCCATGAGGCAACGTGCTAGATCTGATGCCACCCTACTGTATTACCGAAACCGAACTAGCCTGGGTAGATCGACAAATCGACGCAATTTTGACTGATGTGCTCGATCGATCGCTAAACTCACTTTTGACATCCTCCTCGCTGTGAACAGACGAGGATTCCCTGTTACTTAGTTCGAGTTCGATCTAAGTTAGAGTAGGTTGACGTCTCATCGGAGATTGCTACTTTAAAAGGTAGTCTGACATCGCCTCCACGTCCAGTTTGAG
>NZ_JANNDR010000590.1:0-5463 GCF_031378165.1 Chamaesiphon sp. OTE_75_metabat_556 | reverse complement strand
GGCTGAAATCATATGGCAAAAGTCAAACAACGACAACTTGGTGGATTGCCGCCCAAATACAGTTTCATGGTCAATCCTTACCCAGAGGAACGAGTCTCCCGTTGTCCTTTGTGCGATCGAAAAAGTAGACAACGCAAACTGCCGATCTTGATTCATATCGTTCCCAAACACTTAATTGCGCTCAACTATACTTGTCGTTATTGTCCAGATTGCGATCTACTGATTGCTCATAAACATGAAATCGAACATTATCTGACTGCATTGTTTAGCCACCTAGCTCCCGACTCGATTGGTAATGAATATTTGGCTATTGGCACAGTTGAGAAAAGTGCGTGGAAAGAAGGGTTAAAACAGAATCAAACCATCGATAAACTTTTGCCACATGCTAGTGATTTTGCAACCTCTTATGATGATTTACAGCTAACTAGAGCAGGCTACTACAAAGCAGACCAAAAGCCACCTGTAGCAGTACCCCCACCATCTCAAGAGTGGGTCAAAATCAACCCTAACTAAGTTGCGATCGAACGATGATTGATTTGTGAACGTTCCATTCTATTAGTGCGATTGCAATAACAAGCTCATTCTTGTGCTGACTCCATTTCGCGGGGGGTCAGAAAACCAAGGACAATTGCCACCAAAATTAATGCTGGAATATCGCCGAAGAGATGTCCGCGCTCTGCGGAGTCAGTTACTGCTTGTACGGCCATGATTAGCCCGTGGATAGCACTCGAACAGACAGTGAACCAGATTAAGCTCAGATGCATTTCTGGCTTGCGAGCAGCCAACAGTAAAAAGATCCCCAGAATCGCATAAACACCAACGATCATCTGTTCGGATTTGGAATGACCTGGCTGCCATCCCCAGCCCGATGGCCAAATCTCAATCAGCGGATAGAGCAGCAAAAAGGCAATGCCGACCACAACCAGAGCAATTTGCAAGTACCGATAACGTTCGTTCATGACTCCAACCTCCGACTATATTTGCAATGTTATTCTCACCCGTGACAGCTATCAACTATCAACTAATTAACTATCAACTAATTAACTGCCTGCTGCTGACACCATCAGTCGTGCGTCCGCTCATTTCACTGGGATTAACGCGGTAGATGGCAACTACTTCAGCTCGTCCCCAAGAATCGATCCAAGTCCGATTGAGAGCGGGTGAAAGTGTGGGATTAATCTCTTTGATTGATTTTCTGACTCGATCGATATCTGATTTCTCGGTCAGTCGGTTGGCTTGTCCCGTGACAATTACACTACGCCAATGCAGCGGATCGTTGATGATTTCTTCGACTTGGAGACAGATTTCTGGACTAGCATCGATGTCATGAGTCTTCATCCCCTCGGTGGTGAACATATAAATGTCTTCATGTTCGAGATAGTAATGCATCGGCATCACGTAGGGTTTCCCTGCATGGATGAAACCGAGATGCCCATAGCCGATTTTATTTAATAGTTCATAGATTTCTGTGGAACTCATTTCATCGATATCTAACATAATTATGCTCCTAATGATTCGATTGAATCGTGTTCGATCGTCAGTAAATCTGGTTGAGAATGTTTGTCGATTTTGGTTTCGATCCCTTGGGCAGATTCACCTTCGAGATCTTCGATAAAACCTTTGCTAGCGACTTCCGCTTCCCCCGCACCTGCAAATGGGCCGAAATAGTAGGTGCATTTGGGCTGCGCGGTAAAAATCTCAACCCACCAAGCTTGGCGGCAGGCATTGAGAGTTTCAGTCCAAAGATTCAAGATCTTTGTTGATAGTTGGTGATTTAGAGTGAGCTGAGCGATGACCGAGCGTAGCGGGAGGCTATTGTTCAGATGGAAAGTTGGGTGGATAGATATCAAAGGCTCATTACTTAATGTCATAGTTTTCATTCCCTTAGGATGATTTTTCTGATAAATGTTGTGAATTCAAACTGTTCCCTGAATTTCGAGATCGCCAATTGTCGCTTTGGCTACCTGCTCAGATTCTACTTGCCGGACAAATTCGCTATAGGGATGGCGTGAAGAGTTTTTACTCGACTAAGCCAGGATTAGTAGCAGCCAGATCTGGAGGATTAAACTATTCGGTATCTAGCATGTGGGTTTGTTGTCTTGGCGATTGTCGATCGGCATGGGAACGACCTTCTTTAGCTAGGGACTTGTCTTCCATTCTACGATCTAAATCTAAGGAACTTGTGAAGAAATTAGCTGGCATAAATTGTTGTGCTGGTACCACTCCCAGTGCTGCCCACACTTGATAGAACGGCTGTCCCCGTGCGCAACCAAACAAATAATCAATGAACGGTTCGTCTCAAGACCTTCAAGACGATTGTCACCGATGATCTTGCAGAGAGGCTCTCGGTTACGAGTCGATCGAGAGTTAGTCAACAAACCCAGGCGAATGGATATTAAGTTCATCCGCATGAATATGAAGAAGTTGTGAGTATTAACTTTTGAGAATTAAAATTTGCCACCAATGATCTGCTAATTGCCAAATTGTCCCAGCAATACTGGCAAAGAACATAGTTGTCGCGATGGTCATCCCATAACCGATCAGAATAAATAATCCATCAAACTCTAACAACCCGATCGCCAGCAACAAAATTGTATAAGCTGGGACGAGATTAGTTAGTGGAATTGGTAATGGTAGTGACATTAATAGCGCGTCCCAAGCCAAACAAACTCCAGTAATTCGACATCCCCACCAGCTATTACTAAACCGCGAAAATCGATGTCTGGACATCTTTTCTAATGGTTTGAGTAAGCGATTAATATTTTTGAGTAATTTCTCAGAAGCAGCAGGCGATAGTTCGATCCGCGCAATGCGCTGAGGTAAATAGGGTTTCTCATAGCCTAAAGCCAATTGACAGCCGACGAGGATAATTCCACTCCCCACTAATGCCGAAAATCCGGCGAGAGGGATGGGGAGCGGGATTAGCATCGGCATGGTTAGTATCCCCGAGATCGTCCCAAAGCCACTATTTCCTACTTGTGTTAGTAATATAGATAGTGGCAAAGGTCGATCGGCATATTCAATTAATAATTGAGAGAGTATTTGAGATAGTTTCATGCGACATAGTTAATCCTCTAAAGATAAACAGACAGTATCCACATGGATGCCCCCCGATTGTATTTTAGATCGAGCGGATGAGGAAGTTGTGAGTATTTAATAAGGATAATAATTTTCGTTTGGATTAAAATTAATATAACTATCGATAAGGTTATTGTAAAATTAGTTTAGTTGTTAATGAGGCTCGATGCTAATGTTGCAAAAAATCTTAGTTGCAATTGGCGATTCTCCTGATTCAGAGCAAGTTTTTGCCGCAGGATTGACACTAGCACAAAAACTTGATGCCCAGATCCTACTTTTACATGTCCTCGATCCACTGGTGCCCCACGGTCTGAGCACGGTTGCCAGTCCATTAATAGGTGGGATTCTCCCGATGATCAACGAGGTGGAGATCGATCGATACATCAAGGCATGGAAGGAATACGAACGCCAAGGGGTCGAACTGCTTCAATCTTATGCAGAGCGGGCCAAAGAGCTTCATATCAAAGCCGAGATTCTGCAAAATTATGGGGACTCTGGGCCACTAATTTGCGAAGCCGCAAAAAATTGGTCGGCGGCAGCGATATTGATGGGACGAAATCAGAAATCGATGTTGAGTGAAGCCTTTCTGGGTAGCACTAGCAACTATGTTTTACATCATGCAGCTTGCTCGGTCATGATAATTCAGTTGCCAGCATGATGAAGTGGATAGTGGATAGTGAATAACGACGAGCTAAGTGCGTTTTAAAGAGGTTTATGAACGATTCTCCAGGGGAGAGGCTCCGCCAACGAATATTCCTCGGATTGCCTGGTTTGCGCCAATTGTGGGGCTACCCGCGATCGTGGTTGCGAGGAGATCTGCTCGCAGGTATTACTGTTGCGGCTTACCTGATTCCGCAATGTATGGCGTATGGGGAATTAGTGGGCGTTTCGCCGGTGGTGGGATTGTGGACGATCCTGCCGGCGATGTGTATATATGCTCTAGTTGGCTCGTCGCGCCAACTCTCAGTCGGGCCAGAATCAACTACGGCGGTGATGACGGCGGCGGCAATTTCACCGTTGCTACTGGCGGATGGGAGTAATTATCGGGTGCTGACGGCTACGCTGGCGATCTTAGTTGGAGCGATCTGCTGTATTGGATATATTGCTAGATTGGGATTTCTGGCAAATTTGCTCTCGAAGCCAATTCTGGTTGGCTATATGGCAGGTGTCGCGTTGCTAATGATTGCCGGACAATTGGGCAAAATTAGCGGAATTTCCATTATCGGCACCAGCGTATTTGCCCAGGTGAGTACATTTATCCAGCAGCTCGACATCATTCATTGGCCGACCCTGATTTTAGCTGGATTGGTGTTCGGGTTCCTGTTAGCGATCGGACATTTTTTCCCCAAAGCACCTGCACCGTTGCTGGCAGTATTAATCGGCACTGCTGCTGTCGCGATCTTCGATCTCCAGGGGTATGGTGTTGCCGTTGTGGGCGCAATTCCGGCAGGTTTGCCTCAATTTATCATTCCTAGCTTGCCAACACAGCTCCCTGCCTTGCTAGCCTCCGCCCTGGGGATCGCGATCGTCGGTTATTCAGATAATGTGCTGACGGCGCGAAGTTTTGCAGCACGTCGTCACGACAAGATCGATGCCAATCAAGAATTACTCGCGCTGGGATTGGCGAATGTGGGGGCGGGATTGGTGCAGGGATTTCCAGTCAGTAGTAGTGGCTCTCGCACGGCAATTGCAGATACGGTGGGCAGCAAAACGCAGCTTTTTTCATTAGTAGCGATGGGAGTAGTAATTTCGGTGTTGCTGTGGTTGCGCCCAGTTTTGTCGCTATTTCCGAAAGCGGCGTTGGGGGCGATCGTCATTTTTGCCGCATTTAGACTGATTGAAATTTCCGAATTTATCCGCCTATATCGATTTCGCCGCAGTGAGTTTTTGCTAGCGATTGTTACGACTATTGGTGTTTTAATTACCGATATTTTAGTCGGTGTAGCGATCGCAGTTGGTTTATCAGTAATTGACTTATTATCGAGATTGGCACATCCGCATGATGCCGTGCAAGGCACTGTGCCCAATCTACCAGGGCTGCATGATGTTAACGACTGGGAGGGTGCAACCACAATTCCCGGACTAGTAATTTATCGTTATGATGCGCCGTTATGTTTTGCCAATGTTGAAGATTTTAAGTATCGCGCGTTGAGAGCGATCGAATCAGAAGTTACGCCGGTAGAATGGTTTGTCCTCAATACTGAAGCGATCGCCGAAATTGATATTACGGCAATGGATATGCTGGAAGATTTGTATGATGAATTAGCCGCGAGAAAAATTACGTTTGCAATGGCAAGAGTGAAACAAGATCTCTATGCTCAGTTAAAGCGATCTCCACTCCTTGATAAAATTACTAACGATCGAATTTATCTCACTTTGCATACA
>NZ_JANNDR010000553.1:0-8962 GCF_031378165.1 Chamaesiphon sp. OTE_75_metabat_556 | reverse complement strand
CGGCAGCGAGCAAGATCACTTGGATAGGAACAAAAGTAACAGGCAAGCATAGTGGCACGATCGCCATCAAATCAGGCTCGATTTTCGCAAATTGCTTTGTGTCCAAATTATTGAAGATTCGGGTGGAATTTTGCAGTACATGGAAGCTAGAAATCCGCACACCGACAACCGATCCCAGTGTGAATCTATTTAAGTTGTGCTAAGTTTCGATCGCTGTTACGATCGTCATATTCATGCTCACATCTGCTCTGGTCACGATCGCTAGTGTCAATTTTGATCGCCTCATCGATTTCTATACCCAATTTCTGGAGATTGCGCCCCAGAAATATCGTCCTGATGTCTATGCCGAGTTCCCGATTCCAGGGGTAAAACTCGGAATTTTTCGTCCCCATCCCAGCAATCATCACGAATTTGCGCACCCCAGTCAGAGCGGGATGAGTATTTGTCTAGAGGTCAATAGTTTAGAAGACTCGATCAAAAAACTCGCCCACCTCGGCTACCCACCACCAGGCCAAATTACCACCGCCTCCCACGGTCGCGAAATCTACGCCTACGACCCCGATGGCAACCGTCTGATTTTACATCAAGCAGCCAGTAGCTGAATCGATCGAAGATCGAAAACACATGATGATTGGAAAATTGTAGATGATGACGCCAACCTTCAAACGATGCCGCACCAGGGCACACGCCAGGAAGCTTGGCTTTATATAACCAGGAGACAGGAGATCTTTTGTCAGGAGATACCCTGGTCAGTGATTTCGGCTGTCCGAGAGCTAACCTCCCACTATTTACACCAGATTGCGATCGATTAGTGGAGAGTGCTTTAAACTTGATGGCATTAGAGCCAAAATATATTCATCCCGGACATGGAAAACCCTTGCCCTTGTCAGCTTACGCCAAAGTCAAGGAGCAACTGACCGGCAAATTGAGCAGATAGCCAATCATTGCGGCTGCCCTTCCCACAATCTCTCCACTCTCTACCCTCTGAATCAATGAAACGCATAGAAGTCGAACAACGAACGATCCTAATTGGCTTGGCTGGTAGCCACGGCTATGGTTTGAGCCGTCCTGGTTCCGATCTCGACTATCGGGGCGTGTTTATTGCGGGCAAAAAATATTATTTGGGTTTTGATAAAGTCGAGCAAAAAGATAGCGGATGGGATACAGAACCTGGGATTTTTGATTGGCTCGACGGACAGAAAGATACGGTTATTTACGAACTAAAAAAATTCATTCAATTATTAGCCGGAGCCAATCCCAATATCATCGAGCTACTCTGGCTCAAACAGTACCCAGTTAAAACAGAAGTCGGCAAATATTTAATCCAAAATCGGCGGATGTTTCTCAGCAAGCGGGTAAAGCACACCTATTCTGGCTACGCTTTCGCGCAGATAAAGAAAATTGAATCTCATCGTAAATGGCTACTAAATCCACCTCAAGAACAACCAACTCCTGAAAAGTTCGGTCTAGCCGGAGAACGCCCACTAAATAAAGAAGAGTTAAATGCTTTCCTGGAATATCTATACAGTTTAGTGCGCGGTAAAATCGAATATCTGGCGGAAGCTCAAGAGCTACATCAATTATTAACTGGGAATATCGACTATAAGGGATTATTAAAACAACATAACCTGACAGATGAGGTTTTGGAATATACCCAAAGTCTGACCAATAGTCGGGGCGACTTTATTAAATTGCTCCAAAAAAGTCAACAGTATCAAAATGCCTTACGGGAGTGGAATGCTTACCAATCATGGCAAACAAATCGTAATCCCGCCCGCGCGGGGATGGAAAAACAATCTGGTTTCGATCTCAAACATGCGATGCACTGTATCCGTTTATTACGTAGCGGCTTAGAAATTTTACGATCGGGTGAAGTATTTGTCGATCGACAGGAAGTTGGCGATGCTGATGAATTTAGAGCAATTCTCAATGGTGAATTGACTTACGAACAAGTTACCACAATTGCCGATAATTTAGTCGCCGATCTCGATCGAGCATACGATGAGTCGATGTTACCCCACCATCCCGATCTCCCTGCTATCAATCAACTTTGCATAGATTTAGTTGAAAAACAAGGATGGTAATTTCAGTGAATGATGGTGCAGCAAATCCTAACTCCCCGCTGTCTTGACTGAAACGCACGCGGAGGAGACTTCAGCGCGATTTCAGTCGCTCCCCGCTCCACCCTTTCCAGAAATCTCATCTGCAATCTCAATCTGCGATCGCTTATTTATCAACATCGGTGACGCGCCAACTCAGTTTCAAATTAAACCAAAAATTCCAGAAAGTCACGATCGAGATCGCGATTAATTTAGCTACATATTCATTCACATGCCCTAGATTAAACAGTAAATTGACGATAATCACATTTAAAATCACACCTGAAAGACAAACTAAATTGAATTTTAAAAATCTCCGCAAACGTTGACGATGGCCTTGCTGGGAACTGCTAAGGTCGCGAAACGTCCAAGTATCATTCCACAAGAAGTTATTGACAATCGCAATCTCTGAAGACAAAATTGTGCTCCGAGTTAATCCCAATCCAAAGAATGTTCTTAATAAATAAAATATCCCCAGATCGACAAAGACACCACTAAATCCCACGATCCCAAACCGCAGAAAGCGAGCGATCGGCCATAAGGCAAACCGGAGGGCGATCAGATGCTGAAGGTACTCGATGTATTGTTTCCAGGTCACTTTGCTAGCACCAGCCGTCCGTTCTCTAAACACATATCCGACTTCAGCAATCCATCGAATTTGGCCTCTGGCGGTCACTTCAATTAAGATTTTGTAGCCGACGGGACTCATCCGCTTGTTGGCGATCGCGCTGCGTTTGACCATAAAATAACCACTCATCGGATCGGAAAGCCGACCGATGACTTCGGGGAGAATGGCCAAACCCAGCATCTGGGCACCCCGCGATAAAAATCGCCGCACCAAGCTCCACTCACTGACGCCACCGCCAGCGACATTCCGGCTAGCCACCGCTAATTCGGCACCGGTGGCCATCTCTTGCCATAGTTGCGCGAGAGTGGCGGGGGGATGTTGGAGATCGGCATCAATGACGCCCAAAATTTCGCCCCTGGCGGCTTGCCAACCTCGGATCACAGCGGTGGATAAGCCCCGCTCGGTTTGACGATGCATGACGCGCAAGTGGGGATAGTGAGGCATTAAGTCGGCAGCTACTGCCCAGGTGCGATCGGGGCTATCATCATCAACCACAATCAGTTCGTAATCTTCAGGCATGAGTCGATCGAGTAAGTCGCTTAAAATCCGTACTAGTTCCTGGATATTTTGACTCTCATTAAAAGTCGGAATCACCAGTGAAAATTTGAGCGATTTTTGGTTGGCATTAATGAGCGTGTCTCGATCGGGAATAATTAATGAGCTAACCGGAACTGGTAAGAACGATCGCGAATTATGCATTCAGAATTTTTGATTAAGTTACGGTACTTCCCGTCCCAAATCCGAGGATGAAGGTCTAAATAGATGATGGTGTTGGGGATGATATAGTTGCGATCGCGTCAACATTGGCGCACCGGTCGCAACTTGGGTTAGGGCGGGACTGATGATATACATTGTCGTCCGCACGAGCTGTTCGCGAGCCGTAACTGCGGCCATCTCGCTCAGGGGCACGACCCAGATTTGCTCGTCTTCCCAACCGATCTGAAAACAGATGGCCACCGGTGTCTGCGGGGGATAATGCTGGAGTAATTGGGCTTGGGCTGTCTCCACATGTCGAGCGGCTAAATAGAGACATAAACTGGCTTGATGAGCGGCTAAACTAGCCAAATCTTCGGCTGTTGGTACTGCTGAAGCTCTACCCGTCGGACGGGTGAGAATGATCGTCTGGACAAGTTCGGGGACAGTGAGTTCGGCTTGGAGTTTGGCTGCCGCCGCTTGAAAAGCACTAATCCCTGGTATTAATTCGATCGAAATAGCTGCGGCTCTGAGGGCATGGATCTGTTCGGTAATGGCACTATAGAGTGTCAAATCGCCGGAGTGCAAGCGCGCGACCATCAAGCCAGCTCGCACCCGATCGACGATCATCGCGATAATCTGTTCGAGGGTGCGATCACTAGTTTTGATAATTTCCGCGTCCTGGCGGGCGTGCTGGAGGATGCGATCGGGAATGAGTGAATCTGCATACAGGATCGTATCAGCAGTAGCGATGATTCTTTGTCCTTTGACGGTCAATAGCTCGGGATCGCCAGGGCCGACACCAATAATATACACTTGGGGCATGAATGCGTGCTGAGCGGTCAATTCGATCTTACCATTTGGATCTATTTTCCCGACTGCCTAACTTCAAATGAACCGTTCGATATTTTCTCGGATTCTGACACCTGTTTTTTCCCAAGTGTATATGTCCCAGAACCGACGATGAGCATATTCGCCAAATGCTTGACATTGTGCAGGCGAATCGAGGATTTCAATTAGCTTTTCGGTTAGTTGTTGGGGGTTGTCTGGTTCGACTAGATAACCATTTTTACCTTCAATAATCAATTCAGGTATCGCGCCAATATTGGTTGCAACGACAGGTAATTTGTGAGCCATGGCTTCCAGAAATACGATCCCAAATGGCTCTAATCTAGTCGGCAGACAAAAAACAGCAGCTTGCTTGAAGTATTTAGCAACCTCTGCAAGTGGAACCTTTCCCAACACTTGACAGTTAGGAACATCGATTTCTGGCGTACAACCTACAATCGTCAGCGTTGCAGTTGGAAATCTATTCAATACTATTTGAAAAGCTTCTGTAAGTACCAAACCTCCTTTTTTTTTCCACTCAACTCCAACAAATAAAATATTCTTCCGAGCATATCTGGAGTCATCGAATATATCATCTTGAGATACGGAGATATTTGAGCCACAATAGACGTCGATCGCGCGATCTGGATCGCAGCCATAATCCTTAACGACCGAGTTGGTAATATTGTCACTCATCGTAAAATTTAGTGTGGCGTGATGATAAACTTGGTGTTCGCATTCGATCCAGGAGTTAGACGGTAGATTTTTCTTATTAAATCCTGGGTAGTCTAGATTAGCTAGAGCAGTATGATCGGTGTAAACAAAATGAGGTATCCCAGGAATACTCGCATCAAACAATGATTGTGTTTGAAATGTAAATAGATAATCGCGACCTTGTAATCTCTTGACAATCGCTGTTCTCAACTTATTGAAAAAATATCTGATATAAAGTCTCCTGTTACCGATGTTAAGCGTTCGATTTAACATTTCCATTCCATATTCTTTGAGAGTATGGAAAATAGTTGTTAAGTCTTTGGTATTGACTAGATCGGTGAAAACGTCGATTGTTTCGATTTCAAAACTGGGAAATTCTCTAGTTAGAATCTCATAAATAGTCTCATTGATATGTGAAAAGCCACCATACTTTATGAAAGCTATTTTTTTTACGCTACTCATTATTTTTTTACACATCAACGACTAAAGTTAAAGCAATGCGTTATAACCGATTGCGGTGCATTAAAATTTATCTAAAGTCTATATATTTGTTTAAGTCAAAAATTTACGTTGTGATCGATCGACTAGTTGCAGGCAATTTTGTAAAATTGAAACGAAAATATTAACCCTAATTATGGGCGATTTTGGATTGCATGAATACTACCGATCGACAGACGAATAAAATTGCTTTATCATCTGATCGGTAGATGATAAATTATTTTAAGAGAATATGGATTGTCATCACTTCAGCTCGGAAAGTGCTGTATCCGATTTAACTAATTACCTGAAGTTGAGAACCTTGCGCCGTTTTGTGAACTTCGATCCGAGTTTGAAAAGCTTCCCGAAATTGGGGCATGTGGGTGACAGTCAGAATACAAGCAAAGTCGGCAGAGATCGCATTAATCGCGGCAATTAATCGATCGCAGCCTTCGCGATCTTGAGTACCAAATCCTTCATCGACAATCAGTAGTTGGAGGGGCGTTCCTGCCCGTTGTGAGAGTAGCTTTGCTAGTGCAAGACGGATTGAGAAGTTAATCCGAAAAGCTTCACCCCCAGAATAAGTTTCGTAAGATCTAGTCCCATTCGCATCGCCAATGACAATATCGAGAGTATCGATATACTTAGCACTTTTGACACTAGCTTTTTTAGTCCGACTACCTTTAGTCGCTTTTTGGGTGATAAATTGGACGTGAAATTGATTGTTGCTGAGTTTGGAGAGGATTTGATTACTTTCAGCTTCGAGTTGCGGCAAGATATTTTCGATCACCAAGGCTTGAATGCCATTTTTACCGAAAGCTTTACTGAGTTCGTCGTAGATTTTTTGCTGTTGTTTGCACGCATCTAACTGTTGTTGTTGCGATCTCAGTCGATCTTTGATGTGGTGAAGTTGGGTGAGTTGTTGTTCGAGACTACCGATGCTTGAAAGCTGAAGATCTAGTTGGTGGCGACGCTCGGCGAGCTGTTGTTCGATCGCGAGAATGCGCGCATCATTGTCAGGAATTTTGGCGATCTCTAGGCTGATTCGATCGATCTCTTCTGTCGATTTTTGGCGATCTGCAATATTTTGGCGTTCGTTAGTCTCTAATATTTGAATACGTTCTAATAACTGGGGATGAGTTTGTTGGGCTTGTTGGACTTCTTGATATTGAAGCTGAATTGATTGTGACTCACGCAAGTTAGTAGCAACTTGGTTGTGATAATCGCGATTGTATCCAAGTTCCTCAATCTCGCGAACTACTGCGGCTAATTCTAACTTTAAATCTGAATTAGTTTGCAGTAAATTAATATTTCCCTCAATTGCCACAATTTCGATTTCCAATCGCTCTTTCCGCTCGATCGATTGTTGCTGTTTACGTTCGGCATCTTTAATGCGTTCTTGTTTGACTTCCGCCCACCGGAATTTATCGACTTCACCTCTGGCGAGAGCGTGACTTTGTTCGCTATAGTTAGTTGCCTCTAATTGAACTATTAATTGTGAGAGTTCTATTTGTAGCTCACCAGCATAACTTTTGGACTCAATCGCTAGTTCTAGTTGTGATTTCTCGATCGCAATTTCTTGGAGATTGACTTGGAGTTCGGCGACTGAATCTAGCTGTGCTTGAAGTTTGCCCCGTTGTTCGCGGAGACTTTCAGATCCGGCTAATTCGCGGTTTAACTGTTTGTACTGCGCGATCAGATCTTCACGTTCGCGGACATATCGCGAGTGTTCCTCCTGAGTTGCAGAAATCTGTTGCTCGATATTGGCACGTTCGCTTTTGGCACTAGTTAATACATGTTCCCAATGATTTTCATCTAATGGTCGATCGCAGACTGGGCAACTAGCATCGGGAACTTCTAACAATTCTAATTTGCGATCAAGTTCTAATAGTTGTCGCTGATAATTGCGGCTGTCGGCATCCAAGCGTTGAATATTCTCTTTCTTAGTTAAACCTTTCTCTTCGATCCGCTTTTGATAGACTTTTTTATTGTCTAATTCGGTAATCTGCGTATCTAGTAGATTTAGTTGTGCTAATAATCGAGACTGCTCGTTAGTTTTGAGCTTAATTTGCTGCTCTCTAAGCATAAGTTCATTCAGTTTGGCTTGAATTTTCGCGGCTTCTCGATCGATCTTTACAGTCAAGATCGATCGTTCTTGTTGAAGCGGTAATACTTCAGCTTGCAAGCGATCTAATTCAGTCACTCGCTGACGACACAATTGCAATTGCGCGATTGCTTTGGTGACATCGCCAGCAGTAGCGAGCGTGGTTACTAATTCCTGTTGCTGCTGGATAACTAATGCTAATTCAGCTTGACTGCGACCGAGAGTTAGTTGCAACTCTTGAGTTTGTCGTTCTAACTGTTGTTGTAATTGCTGTTGTTTAAGCTGACTCTGTTGATAAGTATTAAACTGTCGATCGAGGACTTCTACTTGCTGCTGTAAACATAGATAAGCTTGATAAGAGACTGAAATCTCATCCGATCGAATTAACAACTCATCCAACCGATTTTTATCAATATTGAGTAATTGCAGATCGGCTTGAATTTGGGTGGCGGCTTGAATTAATTCGCGATCCCGTTTTTGCTCCCAGTCAAGTTGTTGTCGCCAAGTTTCGCGCTGTCTGGCGATCGTTTTAAAACTTTCGAGTTCTTTTTCCTCGACAACTTGGACTTTCTGCAATCGATCAATCTCGACTTTGACCGTATCCCGCTGCTGGGTAATCCCCTCGATTTGGCCTAACTGTAACTCATCAGCGGCCAAATTTTCCGTGAATACTTCTACTTGCAGTTTATATTGCTTCGCCGTATCTTTGGCGCGATCGGCTAATTGTTCGTAGCGATCGAGCTTCAATAAATCTGCTAAAATCTGCTTGCGATCGGTCGGCTTTTTGAGCATGAACTCATCAGCCTTACCCTGCCGTAAATAGGCTGAATTGATAAACGTATCGTAATCGATTTTGAGATAGTCATCGATCAAGGCTTGAGTAGATCGAATGCCTTTTTGCGTCAACGTCCGAAATTGGCCGCCACTAGTCTGAATCTGAAACTCCAAGCCGCCATTCCCATCCCGCTGGCGGGAGCGAATAATCCGACAAGTCTCGCCGTGCATCATGAAGGTGAAATCCACCCGCACATCCATCGCCCCATTGCTAATTGCGTCATCCTCACTGACGGCGCGACACTCGCCCCAAATCGCCCAGGTAATCCCTTCCAAGAGCGAAGACTTGCCCGCACCATTGGCACCACAAATGCACGCGGTATGCAGGCCTGTAAAATCCAAACTGGCTTCGCTATAGCTGAGAAAGTTTTTGAGAGATAGTTGCAGAGGTATCACGATCGATCGCCAGATAGAGGTCACCTAGACTCTATGATAGAGAGTTTTGGCGCGCTTGTGGTATTTTTGTGCTAGTTCTAGGAGTGGGGGATAGGGAACTTGTGAGATCGGCAGAGATCTGAGGGTACCCACAAGGGGCACCCTTACAGTTTGATGACGTAGGGGTGCCCCTTGTGGGTACCCTGGATC
>NZ_JANNDR010000067.1:0-2265 GCF_031378165.1 Chamaesiphon sp. OTE_75_metabat_556 | reverse complement strand
ACAGCCCCAGAATCTGCCCGACTTCCCGCCATACATACCCAAAATTTAGTCAGTGTATTAGAAAAATTTGCTCGACAGCCACAACGCCTTGGTGATTTACAGGGTGAATACTACGCACTAGAAATGTGGCACGAAACTAATGCTCAAAAAGAGAATACCATTCGCCGTCAAACTACCTTTCCGCCTTCAATTGGGGAAGAACAGGGGAATGAAGTTAAAAATCTAATCCTCTCTGGCCCTCACTTCTTTGTCGGAAACCCGCTCAATAAAACATCACGGCAGGTTTGCACATTAAGTAGTCATTACGATATCATCGACCTCACCACCAGCCCTAATGATTATCTTCCCCGTACTAATTATGTCCCCGACTGCGATCCAATCGAGTATCGCCGCCGCACTCCTAAAGTACCTTGGGGTGACAAAAATCCCGTAACTAATTTTTATCGATTTGTTGCTCGTCGTCAATTAAGTCAATCAGGAGAAAGAACCTTTATCGGAGCGATAATGCCCAAAGGATCTGCCCATGTTCATCCAGTTATTTCAACAACTTTTAAAAATTCAGAGCAGCTAATTAAATTTACTGGTTTATCTAGCTCAATTGTTTATGACTTTTACATCAAGACTACTGGTAAATCTGACTTATACGAATCAATATTAAGATTATTACCATTACCAGAAACCGATCGCAATCTTACTATCCGCACCCTCGCCCTAAATTGCCTCACCACCCACTACGCCGAACTCTGGCAAGACTGCTGGCAACCTGAATTCAGCCAAACCCAATGGAGTAAACCAGATCCGCGCCTACCCAACACCTTTTGGTCGCACCTCACCCCCACCTGGCAGCGTAACTGTGCCCTCCGCACTGACTACAGCCGCCGTCAGGCATTAGTCGAAATCGACGTATTAGTGTCAATGGCACTCGGTTTAACCCTAGAAGAACTGAATTACCATCTACCGCGTCCAATTTCCCGTCATGCAACAATACGAACGGGAAACCTACTTCGACCAAAACGGGCGAATCGTCTTCACCACCAGCAAAGGCTTAGTCGGTGTCGGCTTACCCCGCAAAGGCAACAAAAAAACCCAAACCGTAGAAATTACCACCACCGACGATACCCTCCCCACAGGTGCGTATCAACGGACGATTAGCTACCAAGCACCCTTCGATAAATGCGACAGGGTAGAAGACTACCGCACCGCCTGGGAGTACTTCAGCCATGCTTAGAGTGAAGCAGCGAAAAGGCGATCCGGTACTTACCCTCAACCTACCCCTTGTATAATGAATTCAGCTAAAATCGTTTATATTACATGACGTTCGCGAAGCGTACTGGAGGAGATCGTTATGACAATGAGTATCACGGTTGAAGAAGCTACCACCAGCTTGCTCGATTTACTCGAACGGGTAAGTCATGGTGAAGACTTTACCATCCTCAAAGATGGTCGAGAAATTGCGCGGTTATCGCCTTCTACCGCCAGTTTACCCCCTAGAGTTCCGGGGACGGCGGCGGGAATGATTAAGATCGCCCCAGATTTTGACGATCCTTTACCCGACGATATCCTCGCGGGTTTTGAAGGATGAGAGCGTTATTAGATACACATACTTTCCTGTGGTGGGTGACGAATCAGCCACAGTTATCGGAGACGGTAAGCTCGATCTTGCGAGATCGACAGAATCAGATCTTTTTTAGTGCGGCTAGCGGGTGGGAAATTGCGATTAAAGCTCAACTAGGCAAGTTAGAAATCCCCAGTCAGCCTGAAGATTTTATTGCCAGTCAGTTAGAGCTTAATTCTTTTCAAGTTTTGCCAATCGAACTCAAACACGCTCTACATATCTATCATTTACCGACCCATCATAAAGATCCTTTCGACCGGATTTTGATTGCCCAAAGTCAGGTCGAAAATTTACCGTTGTTGACTTTAGATCCACAGATTATCAAGTATGGAATAAATGTCGTTTGGTAAATCTTGTAACCGTTTACTCTCTTTATGAAAGCCACTAGCTAATGAACAGATGATTCCTTCGATCGTCGCTCACCAATTACGGGACTGCGTTTCAGATTATTTTCCCACCACCTTTCGCGGCACTAGTCCTGGGTTTGATACCCTGATGGAGCGGTTTATCGCCCAGTCGGATGAGGAGTAGCCGCACTGCACCTGCGCTTGACTAATGAAATTGAAATATTGCGATCGGTCGATGGCGATCGTCTCCGCCAATTTATCTTCGGCATTCTCCACCACCTGCGCCAACGCGGGGGCATTTTG
>NZ_JANNDR010000369.1:0-1925 GCF_031378165.1 Chamaesiphon sp. OTE_75_metabat_556 | reverse complement strand
GTCCCTTCAACGATCGATCTGAGGATTTGCTCGGATTTTTCACGTTCTAAAATTTCCGCCTGAAGCCTATCGATCGCGATCGTCATCAATTCTACTAACACTCGATCCACCACGATTTATTTGCTCCAAAACAATCGATATTTTAACAATTAATGTTCTCCCCCCGATCGAATGTTTATTTCGGCAAGACGATCGAAAACTCGCTACCTTCACCGACTGTTGATCGCACCATGATTTTACCCCCCATCCCTTCTACCAATGTTTTGGAGATCGCTAAACCTAATCCATGTCCGCCAGTCGTGCGGGCGCGATCTTCATCAACTCGATAAAAGCGTTCAAAAATCCGACTGAGATCTTGGAGGGGAATTCCAATGCCTTGATCGCGTACCCGAATAATTGCCTGTTTATCGATTTGTTCGACTATCAAGTTGATCGTTTTTTCTGCTTGAGAATATTTAATCGCATTATCCAAGAGATTAATTAATACCTGTTTCAATCGATCGCGATCGACAACTGCTTCAACATTTTCTTTTACATCAACTTGAATAGATCGATCACCCAATTTTGCGGTCATATCAACCACTTCTGACACAAGCTCATTCAGTAGTAATGGTTCTAAGTGATAACGAGTATAGCCACTATCGGCTCGTGCCAAATCTAATAGATCCTGAAGCAATTTGATCGTGCGATCGGCTTCCGATCCTGCGGTTTCCAAAGCTTCTCGTTGATAATCATTGAGGTTATTACTTCGCCGTAATAAGCTCTGTAAATAGCCAGATAACACCGTTAATGGGGTGCGTAACTCATGGGAAATATTACCGATAAATTGCCGTTGTTGTTCCCAAGCATCCCCCAACCGCGACAGCATCATATTAAAAGTTTGGGCTAATTCCTTAACTTCAGTTGGTGCATTGTTGAGTTGCAATTGGGCATTATTTAGATCTGCGACAGAAATCGCTCCCGCCATCCGGCTCATTTCTTGTAATGGTTGGAGCGATCGCCGAATCCGCATGGCGATCGCCAGAATTGTGGCAAGAGTTGCTAAAATACATACAGCGGTAAGACCTTGAATCGCCGTAATCAATTGATGTTGCTCGGCGGTGATATCCTGTGCCATGTAAACCTTCCCCAGGGGCTGGTTTTTCGTCTTTACGTCGCCTCGATACAAAATCATATATCGATCGCCAACCTGATAAACTTGGGGCTTGAGCGGCATCTCACCACTGGACATCAATTCGGCTGTCACCTCGCTGGATTTAGCCAGAGTCATCGTGCCATCCGTACTTTTAAACCAAATTGCTAAACCGGGCACCGAGACATTATCGATCGTTTTTTGTAGCCCCTTGGCAGCGGGTAGCATCTCACTATAAAGTTCGACATCGCGAGGAAAGCGATTAGCAATATATTCGACTCGCTGGGTATGAGTCGTAATTAGAATCTGTTGCATTTTCCAACTCGTCCACGCGGCAACGCTACTCAAGCCCAGAATTGAGAGTAGAGATATTTCTAGAGTCAGTCGAAATTGGAGCGAAGCCGGATCGAGATGCCGCTGCCTTACTTGGCGGAACGTCTCCTGGAGTTTAGCGAAGGGTTTCATGGGAAAATCTGGGGAGCCTTTCCTGCAAGCAGTTTGAGCAGCATATTTATTCACTGTAATCTAAAGACTTGCGATCGACCTGATATGACTCTAAGTAAGAGATTAATTTTTGCTGAGAAACACCAGATTTTGGTAGTAAGTAATCCCATCAACTTTTTTAGTATGGCTGTTGTCTTGCGGTTATAAATGATTTAGAGCTAAATATTGGCCGAGAAATTAGCATAGATTTTGCTACCAAATTATTAATCGTTTTCTCAGGGGAAACTCAGGTTGTGAGTTTAAAATTTGTCCATACCTGCATCTCATCTAGTCGATGCCGTTATTCCCC
>NZ_JANNDR010000356.1:0-1569 GCF_031378165.1 Chamaesiphon sp. OTE_75_metabat_556 | reverse complement strand
GCTATATCAGATCGTAGAGTTCGATCGATCCACCAGCCAATCCAGATCCCCGACTTTTCCGAAAAGTCGGGGATCTGCTCCACACCAAGGATCGATATCACTAGTAAGCTGTGCAGCCAGAGCTTGACACTACTTAATATGTTCAGTAAAGAAGTTCTCACTTTTTGTTACTTTTTCATACCGACAATTCGATCGAGCAGGGTTATCTTTGAGTCTAACAGTGAATAATCATGGAAAACTTAGAGGATTTTAAAGGAATGTCTTTCGACCAACAGAATTTTAGTAAATTTGAAGGAACTAAAGCTCATGAGCTAGCAACACTGATTGGATCGGCTTACTCCCTTCCCGCCGCAAGACTATTTATTGACCGCGATCGATTGCAAAGACTGGTTTTCAGCGGATAAAATTTATAGTAGCGATCGAGCCTTAACTGTCACAGTCAGAGGGATCTATACTCTGTGAGCGGAAAGGGAGTATGCTCAGTTTGAACAACAAGGAGTAGGTACATGGAAACCTCTAAGTGGTTACGATCTGGTTCAAGAATTGAAACATGACAAAAAAAGGCAGATTTTTGGCTTTGTTGCTAAAAAGGATAGAGAAGTTTTTATTATCATCAGGGGTACGAGAACAGCCTATGAATGGTATAACAATACTGCGATTCAATACAATCAGTATAAAACTATTAATTCAAATAAAGAATTGGGTGTAACCACAAAAGGATTTCATTCTATTTATGTTGACATCAGACAAGAGATACAAGTAGCGTTACAGGAGAAAAAAGGAACTTTCGATCGTATTTTCGTTGCGGGTCACAGCTTGGGTGGTGCATTAGCAACGCTGGCGATTCCCGATTTAATTGATTTGGGAATTAATGCTTCTGATATTATAGCTTATACTTTCGCTAGTCCGAGATGTTGCGATCGCCAATTAGCCAATTATTTAAAGGGGAGTGGTGTCAAACATTGGCGTATTGCCAATACCGAAGATATTGTGCCAACATTGCCAGGAGCAACGGCTAATATTTTCTCACCAAATGATACTCGAAAACAAGAAGACGCAGACGATGGAAATTTTATTGTCAGAACTTATAACAACCTCAAAGCTAGAGGTATGAAAACTTTCGAGCATACAGGCACACCTATTTATTTCACAATTGGTAAAGATTCAATCGAAGATAACCATAGTTTAGAGCTTGTGTACAAGCAAGGTATCGATCGATATCTAGCAACGTTAAATTAAACCATATTTAATTTAGTAGTAGGTTGATAAAAGACATGCAAAACCTAGGAAGTCAGATGGAAAAAGTTGTGCCAGAGGAAATTAAAAAGCGTCTCGAAGATTATCACAGATTGTTTTTCATCGCTAGAACATTACACTATTCTATTGGTGTTTTTGGATTGACATGCTCAATAATGGCTAGCTCAGGTTTTGGGGGAGGAGATATTCCACGCTATTGGGCAGTTGGTTCAGGCATTTGTTATGGTCTACTTGCCTTTTTAGATCCAAACTCTAAATATATTAAATTTTCTAAAGCAGCAAGAGTACTCGAACAAGCCTGTCTCGAATACA
>NZ_JANNDR010000346.1:0-5636 GCF_031378165.1 Chamaesiphon sp. OTE_75_metabat_556 | reverse complement strand
AATCCCAATTGCAACGTTTTGGCAGTCAGATCGCACAGAACTAATCGAGAAGTTCGCAGTGGTTCTTCTGCTTGTAAGACAGAATGTTTGTCATAGAACTGATTGAATTTTTGGCTGAGTTCAAATAGGTATTGACACAACCGATTCGGTAGCAAATCTCGCTCTACCTCAGAAACGATCGATCCTAGTTGGAGCAGATGTTTCGCCAGCGTCAGTTCTAATTCTTCATTGAGGATAATTGGGGCATTCGCGCCGAGGCTCTCGAAATCAATACCACCCTTCCGGCTAATGCCGCGCACGCGCACGTAGGCATACATCATATAGGGTGCCGTATTGCCTTGCAGTGCCAGCATTTTGTCGAAACTGAAGGCATAATTACTCGTACGATTTTGGCTCAAGTCGGAGTACTTAACGGCACTGAGTCCGACAATCTGGGCACTATTGGCGATAAATTCTGGCGTTTCTTGTCTGGAGTCTTCTGCTAGTCGCGATTCTAGATCGTTGCGGAATCGATCGACAGCTTCATCGAGTAACTCTTTTAATTTAATCGCTTCACCCGATCGAGTCTTGATTTTTTTACCATCTTCACCTAATACTAACCCAAAGGGAACGTGAGTGATCTCGACATTTTCGGGTATCCATTTTGCTAATTTGGCAACTTGAAAAACTTGGGCAAAATGATCGGCTTGTCCGGCATCGGTGATATAAATGATCCGATCGGCTGTGTCGGTTTGAATCCGATAGCGGATGGCGGCTAAATCAGTGGTGGCGTAGTTATAACCACCGTCGGTTTTTTGGACGATTAGCGGCAAGGGATCGCCCTCACGATTGGTATATCCTTCTAGGAATACGCATTGTGCGCCGTCGCTTGCGACTAGTAAGCCAGTTGCTTTTAAGTCCTCAACTACGGCGGATAAATAGGGATTGTAGAATGATTCGCCGCGTTCGGTAAGGTTGACATTCAATCTGTCATAAATAACCTGAAATTCGCGCCGCGACTGATCGCATAAGAGGTTCCAAGCTTTAATCGTATCGGGATCTTGGGCTTGTAATTTGACTACTTCCTGTCTGGCGGCAGCTTGAAACTGGGGATCTGTATCGAAGCGTTGTTTGGCTTGCTTATATAAGACTACCAAATCGCCCAAATCGAGGGCATCTGCCGTCGTGAGAGCTTGGGGATAGGCTTCCCGCAAGTAGAGAATCAACATCCCAAATTGAGTCCCCCAGTCGCCGACGTGATTGAGTCTGAGCACATCATGACCGCGAAATTCTAATACCCGCGCGATACAATCTCCTAGAATAGTCGATCGCAAGTGGCCGACGTGCATTTCTTTGGCGATATTCGGACTAGAGAAGTCTACGATGACACGTTGAGGTTTGTCAGCAACTGGCACCCCCAAACGGCTGTCAGACTGCATAGCTTGGAGCTGAGTGGCGAGATGACTGGGTTTGACGATAAAATTGATAAAACCAGGGCCAGCAATTTGCGGCGGTTCGCACACTGTGGCGACATCTAGATTATCGACGATCGACTGGGCGATCTGACGCGGCTGCTGTCCCAATTTTTTGGCAAGTCCCATCGCCATATTTGCCTGATAATCCCCAAATTTGGGATTGCTCGATAAGACCAAAATGGGATCGGTGCCAGCATAATCGGCTCCCAAGGCAGCCACGATCGCACGATCGAGTTGAGTAGTCAGGTAGGCGATAGTGGAGTTCATATCAGAGCTGCGAGGAATTAATAGCTACTAGTTATTATCCATTATCGCCCGTCCACTCCAACGACTGTCACACCTTGTCAGCTTTTTTGACCCACTTATAGGTACAATCGCTAGAGACGATCTTGGATTAGACTGCAATATTATTACTATTTAGACTGCTGACGTTGCCAGCTTCTTCGCATTGGTCACACCCCCATTTCTTACCAATTCTCTATATCCCTATTCTCTAGCCTATGTTGCCTGCAAAAACACCTACAGAGGCGAGTGGATTTAAGGCTCTACTCAAAAACCGCTCGTTTTTATTGTTGTGGACTGGGCAAATTTTTTCGCAGGTTGCTGATAAAGTATTGACTGTAATGTCGATCGCTTTATTAACTACCTATAATATTCCAGTCAAATATGCCGCTTCTTCTAGTTCGTATTTGTTTGTGGCGACGACAATTCCGGCAATTTTATTTGGGGCGGCGGCGGGAATCTTTGTCGATCGCTATCCCAAGAAAAAGATCATGGTAATTTCGGATCTGATCCGGGGTGGCCTGATTTTATTATTACCAATTTTACCAAAGGAATTTGGAGTTTTATTGTTCATTACGTTTGCGACTTCGACGATAACTCAAGCATTCGCACCAGCAGAACAGTCGGCAATCCCCTTAGTTGTCAAACCCGAAAATCTCTTAACGGCAAATGCCCTATTTACCACGACATCGACGGCCTCGGTGATCGTCGGATTTGGGATTGCGCCGACAATTTTGACGGCTGTTACCAATATTAGCCAAAATGGTTCGCGCGAGATTCTGGTGGCCTCACTCTATTTTATTGCTGCCGGACTGGGACAATTCGTGCAGATGCAAGAAACGATTGCCGAAGGCAGGTCTTCGACCAACAATACTGGCAAACATGCTCGCAAAGTCAATCCATGGCATGAGTTAAAAGTTGGATTTGATTATATCTGTAGCAATAAATTATTGCTGAACGCGATGCTCCAATTAGCCGTGTTTTCTTCGACGATCGCGGCATTGCCCGTATTGGCAGTTAAACTTACTGCCGAGGTAGGTTTAAAGACCGAAGAATTTGGGTTTTTAGTCGCCCCAGCGGGGATTGGTTTAGTATTAGGGGCGGGAATTTTAGGACATTTTGGCAATCGGATTCAACAAAAATCCCTACCCTTAATTGGGTTTGTGGGGATGAGTCTCGTGCTAGTCACATTTACCTTCGTTGACAGCTTGTGGCTGGGTCTAATCTGTGCGGGGATCTTGGGCTTGGGCGCGTCTCTCATTGCCGTCCCCGTCCAAACCCTCATCCAGGAAAAAACACCAGAATCAATGCGGGGGAAAGTGTTTGGATTTCAGAATAATGCGGTCAATATCGCCGTCGCTGTGCCCCTGATTATTGTTGGCCCGTTGACCGATCGCTTTGGATTGCCACCGGTATTATGGGGGATGAGTGTCATCGTGACGATCGCGGGGATCTTGGCGTGGAATAGTACGCGGCATGTATTGGCGGAGGTAATGAAAGATGAAAGCTCCAACTTGTAACTCGATCTGCTCACCAAGGATGAAAACCGCCAGTAAATATTGACACCAATCGGTTTTGAGTTCGTCAGTAGTATAAAATCGGGCAAAGACTGTCACCGCGGCGATCGAATCTACCGTGAAATGGCTGATACCGATGTGACGCAGATCGGGTTATAGTGATGACATTGAGGTTGGTTCCGCCAGTTAAATCGGCAACCAGCATTCAAGAATATTTTTTTAGTAACTGCTGCTCTCATCTGCATCTGATTACGAAAGGAAATCGGGGTTTTAAATTTAAAGGCGATCGTTAAATTGGTAACGATCGCCTTTTTTGTGAGTTTATAACATTTTCCTTGGCTATGAAGCGGAGATTCAGGGTACCCTCAGATCTCTGCTTGTACTGTGTAATTTTGGAAGGTGAGCTTATGGTTCGATCGTAATCCCGATCGCATTGTGAACGCGGGCGGCAGTAGCTGAAGATCGATCGACTAATTGCCCGCCGAGGTAGAGGCTCGTAGAACTCCCACCATCGAGGTTGAGTGCGTCTACCGCCCCCATTTGCTGGATCAGTTGCGCCATTTCTGCCAGAGTGGGACCTTTACCACCGGGATGGGGATGGACGGTGACTAACCAGATCTTACCTGTGGCGGTACTGCCGATCGCGCTGCGGACTGCGGCTTCTTTACTAAAATTCGCGCTAAAATTTTCGCTTTTCGCATCGAGGACGACTTTGCCCGATTGTACCAACCAGGGGCCAGCGGCAATAATCTGGGAGTAGGTATCGAATTCCGGTGGGGTAATCTGCTGCTGGAGCGTCAGGCTGGTACCGATCGGGATGCTCCCAGACAGCTCTAATTGCCCCCGTAAGGTCAGCAAATAGCCATTGGCAGGGATGGGAATATTCACACTGCCAATCGCATTACCAGGGGTGATTTGGGTGACTTTGTTTTGTTGGATTGTGAAAATCAGTTCGTTCGCTTGTAGCGGCGTGTAAGTGCTCCCCCAGTCAGTTGTATACCGACCGAATCCCGCTTGGACATAAGCACTATTGAGCGCGAGAATTGGTAGCTGTGTGCCGGTGGTGGTAGCAATCGTTTCTTGCATTTTCAAGCGCGCGATCCGCATCTGTCCTTTGTCATTCCAACCGATTGCGCCGCGATTTAAGACTGGACTAGATAACCATTTACCATCGCGTTTGATGGCACCCAATGGCATCCGATTATTGCGATTGAAATAGCCCCCATTAATAGCGGCAACAACTGGAGTGGTAGGGGCAAATTTAATCAGATGATTGGTACCGACTAAATTTGGTTCGAGGGCTAGCATCGATCGAATTTTGATTCCCTTTTGACGTGGGTCGATTTCGAGATAGCTAACGGGGAAATTAGTTGCACCCAGTTTTACCCATTTTTGTCGCCATTTGAGTCCGGGTGCCCACTTGATCTCGCGATCGGGGATAGTTGCTAAGTTGGGATTGATGCTGACTTCGAGACTGGTTTGCGACAATAATTTCGCTCTAGCCCGGTGTCCTTTGACGATCGGAAATTGGACGATCGTTTGATTTTTATTACTAGTAACTTTATATGCTAATTTTTTTGCGGTCGGATCGTCATCGGGGTCGAGATTGGGATCGATAATTGGCGGTGGGGCGTTAAATTGGGCGAGTAAAGTGGGGTCGGCATTAGCTTCGATCGTTAGATAACCTTCGGTCGCTGTTTGACTGAGTTTCCAGGGTGTCACTCGATCTAAAGTAACAGTAATTTTGCCATTTTTGGGAATAGTTTCGCGCCGGACATTGGTTACCCGCGTCGCTGGTGTATTGAGTTGCAGTTTAGTCCCCGCAACCTGCCATTGCCAACCGCTCCGTTTGGCGAGATCGGTGATATCGAGATAGCGATATTGGCGGCTGAGTTTGGCATTGACACTTACTGGTGTCGATGACCTTTGGTCTGCCTTCTCTTCTCTTCGAGAGGCTTCGCCAACGAGACGCTTCGCGAACGGCAATCGAGTAGTTGCATACCAATCGATCGGCTGAGTCAAATAATTACTATTAGTAAATAACTCGACACCAAGCTGTCGATCGAGAGCAGTATCACTAATTCCCAATCGCAAACTATTACCGACTTGCCATTGTGCCCAGGGAATATTCAGAGTTTTACCATTTAAGAATATTTCCGTACCTTGACTGACAAAATTCTGCGGAGATGGAACTTTAGTGACTAGATCTGGTGAATCTACTTGGGGTTCTGCTTGGGCAATTTGAGTCAAACAGAATAGAGAATTTAAGTTAGTAATGATACTAACAATCATGATGAGATAAAATCTCCGATAATTCATAGTCGATTATTTGGGTAGATGCCAGAATTGCGATCGATATAGATTGAGACAGCCGCGATCGGTA
>NZ_JANNDR010000338.1:0-23924 GCF_031378165.1 Chamaesiphon sp. OTE_75_metabat_556 | reverse complement strand
ACGATCGACAGTTTACTGTCGGACTATCTAGAACTACTCAATGCTCGTGGACGCTCAGTGCTAGTGGATGGTAAGTTAGGGACTGTTTTGGGCATCTCACCACAAGGAGAGTTACACATCAGTTTTGCGACTGCTACGGCGGTAACGGAGACTTATCTTCAACCTGGTACATTCAGCTTGGGCTACGAGAATTAGTTACTTTGGGCATATGCGAAATCGATGGTTTTGCGATGAGCTAGAGCGGATGAATAGTTCTGAACTGGACTGCGTTAAATTTATAATAATTATGAGCAGCAAGGCAGAAAAAATATCAAATCATTCACAACAGCATCCTCGGCTGAGTATCTTTTTCCGAAATCCTCTCTTGTTGAAGATCGTCGCTTGGCTCGGTAGCCTCAGCTTCATCGGTACCACGGGGATTGTCTGGGCAGATCTCAAACCGATATCTGCCCAAGTCAAAGCACCAGAGCGAGTCGAAGCTCCGACCATCGTTGCTGTTGGTTCTGCGACTCAAACCAGCAACCGCGACGTCTATGGCCCTTACCTGCCTACAGCTCAAACCCAATCTCCAGTTCGAGTTACGCCAGAGCAACTGCCCAATCGTGAAATCCCAATTGCGGTGGCTCCTGGTTCGGCTTCGATTCTCCCTACTGGCACCATCGTCCGTCCGCAACATGCAAGTGTACTAACCGCAGACAACTATACCGTCGGTGTCAATGGCGCAAATTCTGCGCCAACAGCCGCCGAGCCATTTATTACCATTCCAGTTCCCGCCCCGCTCAGAGCGACGATCCCGCCCCAGACTAGGGAAATAGTCTCGATGACCCGCAGCCAGGTTCAGCCGAGCGAGCGGGCGAACATTCCTGCCAATCCGATCTCTACACAGCCAGCCAATGGTTATCGATCTGTACCAGCAGTTGTCAAGATGCCCGCGATGACTACGGCCTTGCCGACAACTATTAATACTAGTTCGCGGACGGGAATCCCCGCCACAGGGTTCAAACCTACTGTCGTTACTCAGATGAGACCTGCGGTAATCGGTAGAAACTCCAACCCTCAAGCACTTCAAGCACCATTAACAACCGCAGTCGTACCAGTTACGTCACCAGATACGATCGAAATTTTGGTACCGTCACCACGGACTCAAAAGTATGTGGTACCGACAGTCGCCCAACTACCAAGAATCGTTGGGGCTAGAGTCGTACCCATAGTTCCAGCGATTCCTAACGTTAATGCAGTTGCCGCATCCAAACCACTGGCGTTTGCTGGTACCGGTGCAAATGAGTCCAATACTCAATTGATTTACCCCCTCGCTAGTCCCGCCCCAACTACTTCCAGCTATGGTTGGCGGACGCATCCGATTACAGGCAGTCGCCGCTTCCACTCTGGTGTAGATATTGGCGCACCGACGGGCGCACCCGTAGTTGCGGCTGGATCGGGAATAATTATCTCTTCTGGTTGGCTCGGCGGCTATGGTAAAGCAATTGTCATTCAACATAATGGCGTCCAACAGACTCTCTACGGCCACCTCTCGGAAGTTTTCGTCCAACCCGGACAAAGAATCGAACAAGGTACCGTCATCGGCAGAGTTGGCAGTACTGGTAACTCTACTGGCCCGCACCTCCACTTCGAGGCGCGAGTTGCGACGACAGATGGCTGGGTAGCAATCGATCCAGGCCAAGATATTAAGTACGCATTGGACAATTTACGTCGCGCGATGCCATTTGCGCAGCGAGAGTTACCACCAGATATCAATTAGAGAATAAAGCTGTTTAACTCTCAGGTAGAACTTGAGCACTATGCTCAAACTCGATCACATATATCCTAGTAACGATCGTTGCTAGGATATTTCTTGCGGAGGCTAATATCGATCGGCTGGGAGGGTATATTAATTGATATGGGAATCGATCCCAATTTTTTCAATTCGATTGCGACAACTAGGTTGGTGCGTTTGCTCTAACTTGAATGTAATTTAGATCTCACGCTCATTGGTGTTTATTTACGAGTTCAATTTAGTCCTATTAGGAAATCAGGTGGCATGTTACTCAAGTCACAAGACGTCAGTTATTGTCAACTTGTACGTCAGTTCGGAAATACATCAGAAATTGTTGATGGTGTAAATTATCAAGGCAATTTATTCGTCAAAGGTAATGCTTATCCTTTGGCACAACGTCAAATTGCCATTACCGAGATGCGCCGTAGCTATCTCGATCCCGAACCAGCAATTGCTTGCTTGTTGGTAGAAGATGGCGAAATTGTCACCATTTGGTATGAAGATCGCTACATTTTTAAAGTAGCTGAAGGTGCCAAAGATCTGATTACTTATTTCTCACTCGCTCAATTAGTGAATGAGATGCGATCGCCAACCGGAGTCAAGATCGAAAATCGATCGCAAAGTTTTCGTCTCCCCTATTTGCGCTGTTTCATCGGTCGTGAAGCAGTGGACTGGATATCTGCAAGACTAGCAATTAGTCGTCCTTATGCCGTCTTACTGGGGCAAAGATTAATTAATGACAATTGGCTCAGAAACTTGTCTAATAAAGAGCCATTTGAAGATAACGATCTGTTCTATCAGTTTTGTATGGATAAGTGAATTAGTTGATAGTTGATAATTGATAGTTGACAGCTAATAAGAGCAGGCTTGAGCTAATACAAAGGATTAACTCAAGCCTGCCGCTAGATTCTATTTGACTATTTATGTCCCAGGCTATCTAATCTTTAGATAATTAGGCTTTCCAATTTGCCCAATCTTGAGGCTTGAGGAAGGTTTCGTAGAGTTGAGCTTCGGGGGAGCCAGGTTCGGGCTGATAGCCGTATTCCCAGCGCACTAGGGGCGGTAACGACATCAGGATCGATTCAGTGCGACCATTGGTTTGAAGGCCGAAAATCGTGCCCCGATCGTAGACGAGATTAAACTCCACATAGCGGCCGCGTCGATAGAGTTGAAAATTGCGCTGACGATCGCCATACTCAGTATTGCGGCGACGTTCGACGATCGGCACATAGGCAGGTAAAAAGCTATGAGCGCAGTCTTGGGAGATCGCAAATAGTTCTTCCCAGGTACGGGGTGCCGGGATGCCCACAGCATCGCTGTGTTTTGCCGCAGGACCGACAGGATCTGAGCCGCGATACAATGCGCCTTGGCCATCCTGATAGTCAAAGAAAATCCCACCGACGCCGCGAGTTTCATCGCGATGTTTAAGATAAAAATACTCGTCACACCACAATTTAAAAGTGGGATACAAATCGGGACTGTGTTTGTCACAAGCCGCTTTGAGCGTATTGTGCAGATGGCTGGCATCTTCAGCAAATGGATAGTAAGGTGTCAGATCTAAACCACCACCAAACCACCAGACAGGGCCAGCTTCAAAGTAACGATAATTGAGATGAACGGTGGGAATATACGGATTGCGCGGATGCAATACCATCGAAGTCCCCGTGGCAAACCACTTATGTCCAGCCGCATCGGGACGTTGATTCAAAATCGATGGCGGCAAATGTTCGCCCCAAACTTCCGAAAAGTTTACCCCACCTTGCTCGAAAACATTACCTTCTTTCATCACCCGCGATCGACCGCCGCCACCTTCAGGACGATCCCAGCTTTCTTCTTGAAACTTACCACCCCCATCCACAGCTTCTAAGCCCTGGCAGACGCGATCTTGAAACTCCTTCATGAACTGAATCACCCGGCTTTTAGCATCAGCAGGCGGTAGGAATTTAGTGTCGGTGGAAAAAGCTGTCATATGTGGGACTTGAATGAGGTGAAATAAATGGTGATAAAAGTGGCGATCAATTTTTAACTATCTAGCAACCTAGCATATTCAGGCGATCGACTGTCGATCGTTGTTACGGGAAATATACAAATTAGGGGATAGGGGATAGGGTGTAGCGGTTAGTGGCAATTCCCAGTTAAGATGCCGATGGTGTGATTTAGGCTATAGACTAAATCCATAGTCGAAAATATATAAATACTGATGTTAGACCGCAGTGCCGTTTTAGAAGTACTCAAACCAGTTCAAGACCCAGAGTTGCAAAAGAGTCTGGTCGAACTGAATATGATTCGGAATATCCAGGTAGATGGTGGGGTGGTGAAATTCACAGTGGTGCTGACGACTCCCGCTTGCCCCTTGCGCGAATTTATAGTCGATGAATGTAAACAGGCGGTCAAGACGCTTCCAGGCGTGACCGATGTCCAAATCGAAGTAACTGCTGAAATTCCCAATCAGAAGGGATTACCCGACCGCGAAGGCATCGATCAAGTCAAAAATATCATTGCTATCTCCAGCGGCAAAGGGGGCGTGGGCAAAAGTACCGTCGCGGCGAATGTGGCTGTCGCCCTCGCCCAGTTGGGTGCGAAAGTTGGGCTGCTAGATGCTGACATCTATGGTCCCAATGCACCGTTGATGTTTGGTTTGAGCGACATTCGGCTAGAAGCTACTGAAAATGGCGTGCTCGAACCGGCGTTCAATCATGGCGTGAAACTGGTATCGATGGCTTTTTTGATCGATCGCGACCAGCCCGTGATCTGGCGGGGGCCGATGCTCAATGGGATCATTCGCCAATTTTTATATCAAGTTAATTGGGGCGAGTTAGATTATCTGATCGTCGATCTGCCGCCTGGTACTGGCGACGCTCAACTGACCCTCGCCCAAGCCGTACCGATGGCCGGTGCCGTAATCGTCACTACGCCCCAAACTGTCGCTTTAGCCGATGCGCGCAAAGGCTTGCGGATGTTTGAGAAATTCACCACCGTCCTGGGCGTAGTTGAAAATATGAGTTATTTCATACCACCAGACATGCCCGATCGACAGTATGATATTTTCGGTTCTGATGGTGGCGAAAAATTTGCCGCCGAAGTCGGCGTCCCCTTGCTCGGTCGCATTCCGCTCGAAATCCCCGTCCGTACCGGCGGCGATCAGGGTATCCCGATCGTCATCTCCGAGCCAGAATCAGCTTCAGGCAAAGCGTTGATCGCTATTGCTAAATCGATCGCCGGAAAAGTCTCGATCGCTGCTTTGGGATAGGGAATAGGGGATAGTGAATAGTGGATAGTGGATAGTGAATTTGGATCGTCCCCGCTCCCTGCTCCCCGCTCCCCGCTCCCAGATCCCCGCTCCCAGCTCCCCGCTCCCAACTCCCAATTCCCCGCTCCCTACTATGTACAAATCCTCCAATCGTTCTCCCTGGCAAGATCTATTTATCCATTGGCGACAGATGGATTGGCTGCTCATCTTCATGGTAGTGGGATTAACTTTCCTGGGCGGAGTGATGATCCGCAGTACCGAGTTAAATCAATCTGCGGCTCATTGGGGACAGCACTGGCTGGTGGGTGGGATCGGACTGGCGATCGTGTTTGCGATCGCCAGAATTCCTTACAATCAACTGCTGCGATGGCATTGGATTACTTATGGGTTGACAAATGGCTTGCTAGTAGCGGTAGATTTTTTGGGAAATAGTGCCAAGGGGGCACAGCGATGGATTAGTGTTGCGGGATTTAATTTCCAGCCATCAGAATTTGCCAAAGTAGGACTGATTATTACTTTGGCCGCAATTTTACATCGTCGTCCTGCCAATACGCTGCCGACATTTATCCGGGCGTTGGCAATTACGATCCCGCCGTGGTTGTTAGTTTTCATTCAACCAGATTTGGGGACATCACTGGTATTTGGCGCGATCGCCTTAGGGATGTTGTACTGGGCAAATGCCAATCCAGGCTGGCTGTTGTTACTAGTATCGCCATTAGTTGCTGCCATTGTTGAGAGCTTCAGTTTGCCTCTATGGGTAATTTGGGCGGTCGCTATGGGCATCGTTGCATGGTTGACGCTGCCATGGCGGTGGGTGAGTTCGATGCTCGCGATCGGAATCAATGTGGCAGCAGGGATACTCGGACAGGTACTTTGGCATGTGCTCAAGGATTATCAAAAAGACCGACTAATCGTCTTTCTCAATCCCGACAAGTATCCACTCGGTGCGGGTTATCACCTGATCCAGTCGCGGATTGCGATCGGGGCAGGAGAGTTGTGGGGACAGGGACTCAATCAAGGCACGCAAACCCAGCTCAAGTTTATTCCCGAACAACATACGGATTTTATCTTTTCCTCGATCGGTGAAGAACTAGGTTTTATCGGTTCGATCTGTTTGTTATTGACGTTCTTAGTTCTGTGTTGGCGGTTGCTCAAAATTGCCCGCCAAGCTCCCAATAATTTTGGGTCGTTGTTGGCAATTGGGATTTTTTCGATGATTGCTTTTCAGGCGATCGTCAATATCAGCATGACCATCGGGATTGCCCCCGTGACGGGGATTCCCTTGCCCTGGATTAGTTATGGTGGTACGGCACTAATTAGCAACTTCATCGCGATCGGTTTGGTCGAATCTGTCGCCAATTGCCGTCGCCGCTTTAATTTATAGGCGTTACTGGATCGAGTTTTATAGAACAAAATTAATCAGATCGGGTATTGACTACTGACTGTCCGATCGGATTAATTTTGTTTTTCGACCGCCTTTAGCAGGCATTAACTTCTACCGAGGAAGTATTGCGATTGAGATCGAAAGTAGAGAAACTGCGACGTCCATTTTCATCGATCCTGAGTAAAAAATTATCAGGTGAATAGTTGGGATGCCTGCGGCGCGTGCCTGAATAGATCGGATTGCTACCGACGAGTAAGATTCCCTGCGGGGTGTTTTCAGATCTGATGGTCAGATCTACAGACTCCTGCCTGCCCAAATCGGGACTAAAATATTTGACAGTCATGCGACCCATGCCATTATCATTGAGCCACAGTTTTCCAGCGTGAACGATCGGACCATTGCTAAAAGTCAATCGGACACAGGTAGTTCTGTTGAGCGCAATTTTGCTGGGAGCGGCGATCGGTTTCACTGTTGGAGCGCGAAGATCTCCGGTAGTCAGACTCCACGCTGGCAGACTGCTCGCGATCGTCATTAGAAAAGTTGTAGTTGCAGATTGCCAGATTTTTTGCACGATTCACCTATTACCAGTTAGTTGTGGGATGTTACGTAGTTGCACTACTAGTATAGACCTTGTCATTCATTGCAAATTGAGCCAATATTTACAATTCTGCGAGGCGATCAGTGTCAGCCGATCATGGTAAGATGTTCTGCCTGCGGCAATACACAACCAGCGCAAATCCGTTCGTTGGCGTGTCGCCTCTCTAGAAAGAGCAGCACAACAGTAGGATATATCCAGATAAGTAAAGGTTAAGGAGAGATCGATCGTGGCCAAGATGTATTATGATGCCGATGCTAATTTAGACCTATTAAACGGCAAAACTGTAGCAATTATCGGTTATGGTTCCCAAGGTCACGCTCACGCCCTCAACCTCAAAGACAGTGGCGTCAATGTCATCATTGGATTGTACCCAGGTAGTAAATCTACCGCCAAAGCCGAAGCAGAAGGATTGACTGTCAAATCGGTTGCTGATGCTGCAAAAGCTGCCGACTTAATCATGATTTTGCTCCCCGATGAAGTCCAACGGGATATCTATGAAAACGAAATTAAACCCAATCTGAGCGCAGGAAAAACGCTGGCTTTCGCCCACGGTTTTAACATTCACTTCGGACAAGTCGTGCCACCAGCAGATGTCGATGTGATCATGGTTGCTCCCAAAGGCCCTGGACATACAGTTCGCTATGAGTACCAAAAAGGACAAGGGGTACCTGCTTTATTCGCTGTCTATCAAGATGCTTCTGGACAAGCACGCGATCGAGCGATGGCTTATGCCAAAGGCATTGGCAGTACTCGCGCAGGGATTCTCGAAACCACCTTCCGCGAAGAAACTGAAACCGATCTATTTGGCGAACAAGCAGTCCTCTGTGGCGGTTTGAGTGCCCTGATCAAGGCGGGGTTTGAAACACTAGTAGAAGCTGGTTATCAGCCCGAATTGGCCTATTTTGAGTGCCTCCACGAAGTCAAACTGATCGTCGATCTCGTCGTCGTCGGTGGTTTAGCAGAAATGCGTAGTAGTATCTCGAATACGGCTGAATATGGCGACTATACTCGCGGCCCTCGGATCGTTACTGACGCGACTAAAGTCGAGATGAAGAAAATCCTGTCGGAAATTCAAACCGGACAATTTGCCCGCGAATTTATCCTCGAAAAACAATCTGGTAATGCGGGTTTCACGGCGATCCGTCGTCGCGAAGCCGAGCACCAAATCGAGTCAGTCGGGAAGGATCTCCGCGCCATGTTTAGCTGGTTGAAGAAAAACTAGTTACATTAATTATTGCTGCTAAAAACCCCGACTTCTCAAAGAAGTCGGGGTTTTGTTTGAAGTCTATGACTAATTTAATCGTTGCTTGACCTCAGTGACTAAAGTCTCGATCGAGACTTGAATTTGTTCGCCAGTAGTCATATTTTTTAATTGACATTTTTGATTCGCAACTTCTTCGGCACCAATCAGGACGCAAAAAGTTATGCCTTGCTTATCTGCTAGTGCAAACTGTTTTTTCAACGGACGCTTATCAAAAGCTGTTACCACTTTAATACCGGCTTGTCGGAGCTGTTGGGAAACTTGGAGATAAGTTGACATTAAATCCTCTTGGAGATTTAAGACCATCACTTGGGCGGGGGTGGCCGCTAAAGGTTGCAAGATATTCGCTTTGAGTAAGCGATAAATCAACCGTGTCAAACCGATCGAGATGCCGACTCCCGGCATACTTTCGCCGATAAAGGTGCCGACTAATTCTTCATAGCGACCGCCAGAACAGATGCTACCTAATGCTTCGTGGCCGATCAGGGTAGTTTCATAAACCGTACCTGTATAGTAATCTAAGCCGCGCGCGATCGACAGATCGATACAATAGCGATCGATTGGTACTCCCAAATCGCGGACGCCATTAATTACTGTAGTTAGTTCCTCAATTCCTAACTTAAATCGATCGGCATCGGGTAATTTAGTTGCTAGGGTATTTAATTCTGTAAGGACTTGATCGACATCACCTTTGATATTGATAAAATCGATAACTTGTTGCGATTGTTCAGAGGATAAACCCTGAGTTGCTAAACCTGTTAATACCTTAGCAACACCGACTTTTTCTAAAGTATCGATGATATTAATACAAACTTTGATTCGATCGGGTGCGACGCCCAAGGAATCAAAGAAACCAGTTAAAACCTTGCGATTATTAATCCGAATCAGAAATGCGCCGATCTGGATGCGATCGAAAATCTCAGCGATAATTGCGGGCATCTGGGCATCATAGAGCAAGCTCAAGGTCGTCCGGCCGACGACATCGATATCGCACTGGCGAAATTGACGGTAGCGGCCATCCTTGGCTCGTTCACCCCGAAAGACCAAATCCATCTGATACCTAGCAAACGGGAACTGAAGATCGTTGAGGTGACGCGCGATGTAAGCTGCTAGCGGTACGGTTTGGTCAAATTTCAACGCCCGCGCTTCCGAGTCGGTATCGCCCTTCCCTGCCTCATCCCGCTCTGCTTGACGATTGGGTGGGAGGATTGGCTGCAAACCATAAATAATATTATCACCCTGATTACCCTTAGCCTGAAGGACTTCTAGCCGCTCTACAGATGGAGTTTCGATCGGGGTGAAGCCATAGCTTTCATATACCTGCCGAATCGTATCCATCAGGTGTTGCTCCAGTCGCTTTTCACTGGGTAAAAATTCTGGAAAGCCGCTGGGAGTGGAAAAGTTGATTTTACTCATGAGTCTGTTAGTAGTGAGGGGAGACTGGGGCACGAGGAGACTGGGGGACGGGGAGGCATAAGGCTACAAGCTTCAAAATTCACTATTCACTATTCACTATCCACTATCCACTAAAACCTAAAGCCTAAAGCCTAAAGCCTAAAGCCTAACTGATGATAGAGTGTACAGATAGATTAGCAATAGAGTCGAGGGGAGCTTATCGTCGGTGAAAATTTTAGTAGTTGGTAATGGTGGTCGAGAACACGCGATCGTCTGGACATTATTGCAATCTCCTCAAGTCACACAAGTCCTCTGCGTCCCAGGTAATGGTGGTACCGCAATGATGGATCGCTGTCAAAATCTCTCATTTAGAATGGATGATTTTGGTGGGATTGCGCGGTTTGCCGAAGTCAACGGTGTGGCGTTGGTAGTCGTGGGGCCAGAATTACCGCTGTCACTGGGGATTACTGACTACTTACAAAATCGCAATATTCCGGTATTTGGCCCTACTCGCGCTGGTGCCCAAATTGAGTCTAGCAAAACTTGGGCTAAATCCATTATGGAGGAAGCTAGAGTCCCAACGCCCAGATCGGCAACTTTTACCGATCTAACCACTGCCTGCGCCTATATCGAGCAGCAAGGTGCGCCAATTGTGGTTAAAGCGGACGGACTGGCATCGGGAAAAGGTGTGGTTGTCGCCGAAACTGTACAAGATGCGCTCAATGCTGTCGAGCTATTATTTGCTCAGGACTATGGCAAGTTACTGATCGAAGAATATATCACTGGTCAAGAAATATCCGTCATCGCCCTCACCGATGGCAAAACGATTCGCCCCTTACTCCCCGCTCAAGATCACAAACGGATTGGCGATGGCGATACCGGCGCAAATACTGGCGGCATGGGTGCCTATGCGCCAGCCCCACTAGCTACCCCCGCCCTGATGAAACGGATTCAGTATGAGGTGCTAGAACCCACTCTCGCGACCCTTAAGCGCAAAAGAATTGACTATCGGGGTGTCCTGTATGCCGGGTTGATGATTACACCAAATGGCGATCCTAAAGTATTAGAATTTAATTGTCGCTTTGGCGATCCAGAAACGCAAGCGATCTTGCCATTACTCACGACACCGCTAATAGAATTACTATTAGCCTGTGTCGAACAGCGACTAGCCGCCCTACCACCGATCGAATGGAAGCCAGCAGTCTCAACCTGTGTGACGATCGCCGCTCACGGTTATCCTGGCAGCTACGAGCGTGGCAAAGTCATTGGCGGGATCGATTCAGCTAATGCTAATGATGGCACGATCGTTTTTCAGGCCGGCACCCAAATCAAGCAAAATCGACTAGTTACCGATGGTGGCAGAGTCCTCAGCGTCACCAGTATCGCCCCCGATTTTGTCACGGCGATCGATCGAGCCTATCAAGGGGCTAGGTTAATTACCTTTGAAGGCATGTATTATCGTCAGGATATCGCGCAACGTGCTTTGGGTTAGGCTTTAGGTTTTAGGCTTTAGGTGTTAGGCCGCAAGCGTCCTTGTAATTTACTAAATGCTCCTAACACCTAACACTTAATACCTAATAATACCTAACACTTAACACTTAATACCTAACACTTAATACCTAATACCTAACACTTAATACCTAACTATGCAACGTCGATCCTTTCTAGTCACCATTGGTAGTCTGGCAGTGGGGACTGGCTTAACTAGTTGTCAGAGTCAAGATCGATCGATCCTTAGACTAGTGGCACTCAAAAACTCGCTCCCGCAGCAATTATTGAGTGCATTTAGTAAATCGCTGGAGTCGAAACCCAAGGTAGAATTGGCGGTTGAGAGTCAATTTAAAGAAATTCTGACTCAGCTTCAGGAGTGGTCGAAAACAGGTAAAGCTGATGCCAAGGGACTCAAAATTCCATTCGTACCGCCAACTAAAGGTGCTGCCTACATTCCCAATTTAGTCAGTATCAGCGATGCTTGGTTGGCGACCGCAATTGCCGAAAAATCGATTCAACCGATCGATACCCAGGCATTAACTAATTGGGGCAAATTAGAACCACGCTGGCATGAATTAGCCCAACGAGACGAGCGTGGAGATCCCAGTAATACCGGTCAAATCTGGGGTGTTCCCTATCGCTGGGGGACGACAGTAATTATCTATCGTCGCGACAAGTTAACAGAACACAATATTCCGATTCCCAAAGATTGGCAAGATCTCTGGAATCCACAGTTAAAACAGCGAATTTCCCTACTAGATCGATCGCGTGAAGTTATCGGTTTAACTCTCAAAAAATTAGGCAATTCTTATAATGCTTCCGATCTAGCTAAAGTTACCAACCTCAAGTCAGAACTCCAACAGCTACACCAGCAAGTCAAGTTTTATAGCGCGGAAAATTATCTCCAACCGCTAGTCATGGGCAATACTTGGGTGGCCGTCGGTTGGTCTTTAGATGCGATCGAACTAATCCAGAAAAACCCCAATATTGGTGCGATCGTCCCAGCAGCGGGGACGGCAATTTCTGCCGATCTATGGGTACGGCCAGCCCTATCGACAAAACTATCATCAGCCGAACGGTTAGCAGCTTGTAGTGACTATCGACTGAAGCTCGATCGACAATGGCTAGATTATTGTTTGCAGCCACAGTTTAGCAATCAAATCTCCCTCTATACATCGGGAACGGCACCATTATTGACCAGTCTCCAGCCTAGTGAAATTTCCCCAGACATTCTAAAAAATCCGCTAACTTTACCGCCCAAGGTAGTTTTAGAAAAAAGTGAATTTATTTATCCATTAGCAGCAAGTAGCAAGCAGCAATTCGATCAACTCTGGCGAGAAATTCGCCAAGCAAAAATTATTTCAACGTAATTACTTAATAGACTCTGCCGCGCCATTGTTTGGGTGTTTGAGTCGCTGATAGCAAAATTCGGAACGCAGCTAAGGGATCGGCCAATGGCGATAACCAAAATAATAGTGCTGCCAGCGAAAATCGATTCTCTTGCAGAGAGGCTTCGCCACCGCGATAGTAGGAAGGATAAATCGCCAATAATAATCCAAACCTAATCACTACTAAACATAGATTCAGACCGATCGCTAATTGGACGGTAAGGCTGGTATCCTGCCATCCCCAACCGCCAAAAGCGATCGTCAGTGGGATTGGTAAACCTTGAACGAGAACTAATAACGCGACATCACTCCATAATTGCGCGGGTGTCGTCGCATCCTTGAGATCGAGCGAGCGTCCCCACTCCCGCCAAGTTTCCGCCATGCCCGCATACATGCGGACGCGAATTACTTTGGCACCATCCAAGAATCCCACCTTAAAGCCTTGCCTAGCCGCATTGCGAGCGAGGGTAACATCGTCACAAAATGATGCCGCCGCGCTAGTATAGCCATCCATTGCCACCAATACCGATCGCCGACAGAGAAAGCACTGCCCGTTCGCCATTACTCGATCTGGTGACTGGACTCTGACGCCAGACGAATCAAAGCGATACAGTAATGTCATCAGCAGTGCGGGTTGTAACCACCATTCGCCGGGATAGTTGAGGATAAATTGCGGCGACAATGACAAGAGATCGTAACCCTCTTCCACGGCTGCCGCCACCAGACTCGCCACCAATCCGGGCTGCGGCTCTGTATCGGCATCGATACCCAGTATCCACTCACTAGCTGGCGAACTAGCTAAGAAACCATAATTTAACGCCCAGGGACGGCCGACCCAGCCAGCAGGCAAGGGATCGTCAGTCACCAATTTCAAGCGTGAGTCAGTCTCAGCAGCCTCCTTGACCAGCTCGCGCGTGCCATCTTGGGAATTACTATCGACAATGAGGATTTCCCCCAGTACATCGCCTTGGAGCCGCAACCCCTGTAAACACGGCGCGATGCGATCGACCTCATTGAGCGTGGGTACGACAATGCTGACACTGCCAGCGAAAGATCGATCGGCGGTGGCGGTATTCGGGGTCAGCGGCGGACGTCGCACCGCCCCTTTAATCAGTCGAGATAGTAGGATCGGGAGTGCCGCCCCTTGGCACAGCAACAAGACCCCAGCAATGGCAGCCAATACTTCCTCACTCACAAAATTTCTCAACCAATCCACCTAAATAATTATTGTTTGCAGCCTGGATCTACATGACTTCAGCTTCAAGTCTGTCGGGTGCAGCTTCACTAGTCGGGCGAGTAGTCGCCATTTGATACAGAATGACCAGTGGCAAAATCCCTAGCAATAATCCCAAGCCGATCGGAATATAGATCCCCGCCGCCAAGCTGGTAATCGTTGCAAATGCAAAATTACCCAGATAAACGGCTAGCGGTAAACCCAATTGCTTGCTGGGTAATGTCAGCGGCTTCAACCGCCAGATGAAAGTAGCGACTGTCATAAAGACGACACCCGTACCAAACCAACCCGCAAAATTCTCATATGGCATCCCGAAAAAGGCTCCTGGCTGCTCCCACACCCAAAACGGTACGGTCGTCTGACTCATCGCCGGATCGAGCACAAAATCCCAAGACGTCAATAATAGCGATCCAAAGCCGATCGCGCCAATATATTTTAAGACTTGTGGGATCGCCAGAGTTGCCAAACCCGCCCGCGCGATAATGTAAGCACTAAAACCGATGTAAAACCACGACAGCGGAATCGTGAAGGGTACCAATCCGGCAATTTTGTAACCCAAGCCAGACAAATAGTGATAATGCCCAAACGGAAATCCGGTACTAGTGCCCAATAACTCGCTGACTAAAGACAATCCGATCGCGGGCACCATAAATCCTAAACAATGCCACAGACCCAAAGTCCTATAGGCATAAACAGCTACTGCGGATGTCCCCAATAGCATATACACTACGCCACCACCGGCCATCGACCAGGCAAAAGCTGTTTGACCAACAGCGGGTAAGGCGGCAATAAAATCGGCATTTGGGAGCACCACTAATAATCCAGCCAGGCCAAATACCATTGATAAAATGTGCCCGATGGTCAGAGTTTGCTCGACACGTATAAGTTTTTCCATCGCTCGCGATCCAATTTTAAAGTTGATAACTCATTCAGATTGAATGTGGAGTGGGAAGTCTATTTCCCGCTTCACAAGTTTCACCCGATCCAATTTTGGAGGTTCGATCGGGTTCCCTTCATAGTTTACAAATCTTTACTTAGTAGTATTAAGTAACATAAAGATTAATTGTCCCGATCGCGCGCTCTGTTGACTCGAAATACCAAAATTCATACCACATGAGTTACACGTATTTGGCAATTCTACGATCGACGGTCGCGATCGCCCTCTATCATCAGGATTAGATTTAGTGACATATTTAGCGATCTAGCATTCTACTGCTGTGGCGAAGCGAACCACGCAGACCAACAGGATCTCACACACTCGTCGGGATTCAAACGGATCGAAAGCGGTTGGTCATCAGTTATGATAGATGTTAACTTAACTTAAACACACGGAGATCCTCGATCGATGGCCACCCTCAAAATCGTAGTTAATATTGTAGTAGCAGTATTTCTGCTCGTCTTTATCTTTGGCTTCTTATCCAACGATCCTTCGCGGAACCCAAACAACCGCGATCTGTCTGAATAAGATAGGTCAGATTGTTAGTTCAAAGATGGGGAAATCAGAACGTGGGGAAAAAGTCAGATCGGGATGTAACTCAGCGAACCTGGAAAGCCGCTTGGTATTTACTACTATTGTCTTGCTACTCGATCGGCTTTCCTCTACGTCCCGTATTTGCTGGAGAGCTAACATCCACACCGAATCCGGTCGAGTCGGCTCCAGTCCGCCGCCCATCGGCACCGTTGACTTATACCGTTGTCCAAGATGGCACCACCGGCACGCCGAAGATCGATATCGCCGCACCTAATGGCACGATCGAACTCAATGCCGACCAACAAGAATTTAATAATAATACGCAGATCATTTCGGCCAATGGCAAAGTAGTACTTCGCTTCAACAAAGCCTTGCTCAAAGCCGACAGGCTGCGCGTCAATCTCAAAACCAAAATTGCCACCGCCGAAGGGAATGTCTCCCTGCTGCGCGGCAAACAAACCCTGTATGGTTCGCAGTTTGAATACAACTTCGAGAATGATAGCGGCAGTATTCTCGAAGCACGGGGCGATGTTTATCAGCCGACATTAGTGAGCGATCTGAATGTTTTACGCCCACAACAACCAGCAAGTGCGCCGACGAACGTTACGGACAAGCCTTTTACCGAACCGTTATTGAGCGATCGACTGCGGGAAGACCAACCAGTCACTAATATTCAAAATACTGGAAGTATCGGCGTGACTAGCAGCGATCGCGATATCGAGTATCAGCCAACGCTCAAACCGAGCGGTACGATTACCCGGCTGCGCTTTCAAGCCGATAAAGTGGACTTTGTCAGCGATCTGATCACGGCTCAAAAAGTCCGGATTACTAACGATCCGTTTTCGCCACCAGAATTGCAGGTCAAAGCCGATCGAGCGCAGTTTAAAACTATCAATAGTGAAGAAAGCGAGGTAACAGTCAGTAATGCCAGGGTGAATGTCGAAAATAACTTCGAGGTGCCAATTCCGCGCGATCGATTCGTACTGAATAAGTTAGGTAGAGAATCAGCTTCTAACCCTTTTTATAATTTTGGGTTTGACACGACCGATCGAGGTGGTTTCTATCTACAAAACAGTTTTTATCCGATTTTCGATCCGCGATTTCGGATGACAATTACGCCTCAGTATTTTCTCCAGCGAGCTGTAACTGGATTCAGACCTTTCGATCCTTCTGTATTTGGCGTCACCACAAGTATTGTCGGTGATTTTAGTCCGGATACAACGCTTGAAGCCTCCGCAGCACTATCAGGCTTCGATCTCAATAATTTTACTAATAATTTTCGCGGCCAAGTTAATGTCAGGCAAAATCTCAGTTTATTGGGTTATCCCCACCTATTGACCGGCTCTGCTGTCTATCGTCAACAAGTTTTTAATGGTTCATTGGGCTATCAAGATGTACAGTCTAGTTTAGGTGGAATTTTAACTTCTAGTTTTATTCCCCTAGGGGATACGGGTGTAAACTTTAATTATCAAGTGGGCGCACAAGTTATTAATGCTAATACCGATCGCCAAAATCTCATTGCTACAAATACAGCAACTGGGCTGACGACGCTAAATCGCTATCAGACTGCTGCGAATTTGACTAAAAGCTTCCGACTATGGGAAGGTCAAAGTTTGCCCGCAGATCGCCAAGAAACATATAACTACAGTCCGATTCCTGTCGTTCCCTATCTCCAATTGAATACCGGACTTAGGGGCGGATATAGTAGCTATAGTAATGGTGACAATCAATCATTTATTGGCTACAACATTGGTATTCAGGGTCAGATTGGCAATTTCTCGAAATCGAGCTTTGACTATACTGGATTTAATTTAAATTACTATCAACAATATCCAGGTAATGGTACTTCGCCATTTCTATTCGATCGCTTGGTCAATAATCGGATCTTATCTGCTGGTATCAATCAACAAATTAGCGGGCCATTTAGATTGGGTGTTCAAACTTCTCTCGATCTAGATTCCCGACAACAAATTAGTACGGATTATTATGTCGAATATAGCCGTAGAACTTATAACGTAGTCGTTCGTTATAATCCTTCATTAGGCTTGGGTTCGATCGGGTTTAGGCTCAATGATTTCAATTGGGATGGAGCCGCACCAAAATTTTAGCGATTAAAAAACTGAATCCAAAATATTAACGTACTGCCTAGCAAAGGAAAGTGCTCTAGTATCTTGAGATGGATTGATATCGATATGGAGTATGAATTCCCCCATCAACTATCAATTATCAATTATCAACTGCTAACTGCCACCATGAATCCTCGTCAACTAGTCTTGTATGCGCTCAAAGATCTGGAGACTGGTAGCTTTACCGATGTAGTAGTCGATCGATTGTTGAGTAAATTTCCCTTGTCAGATGTTGATCGACATTTATTTACCGAATTAGTCAATGGGATCGTGCGCCGCAAGCGCACCTTAGATGCCATTATCGATCGCTTAGCCAAACAACCAGCGCATCGCCAGCCGCCCAATTTACGGCACTTATTACGGTTGGGACTTTATCAGCTCCGCTATCTCGATCGCATCCCCGAATCTGCGGCAGTAAATACCACTGTAGATTTGGCTAAAACTAATGCACTTGCTGGCCTAAGTGGGGTTGTTAATGGCATTTTGCGCCAATACATTCGCTTGCAAAATGAACAGACAGAGGTCTTAGATTTACCAGCAGATCCGATTGCCAGACTGGGTATTTTGTATAGTTTTCCTGACTGGCAAGTTGCCCAATGGGTTGCTGAATTAGGCGAGATCGAAGCCGAGCAATTGTGTCAAGCTTTCAATCGCGTCCCGACGATCGATCTGCGAGTTAATAGCCTCAAAATCGAATCGAATTTGGGATTAGAGAAGTCCCAAATTGCCAGATTGCAAAATCGACGCGATCGCTTAATTGAGATCTTTGAAACTGCGGGAATTGCGGCTGTCCCGATTCCTGATGTGCCGCAAGGCTTACGCTTTGTCGGTAATGTCGGGGCAATTAGTCAATTACCTGGCTACTCAGCAGGATGGTGGACAATCCAAGATAGCAGTGCGCAACTCGTTACCCATTTATTAGACCCACAGCCTGGAGAAGTGATCATTGATGCTTGTGCGGCACCTGGCGGCAAGACGACTCATATTGCGGAATTAATGGGCAATATCGGCACGATTTTTGCCCTCGATAAAACAGCCTCGCGGTTGAAGAAGTTGCAACAAAATCTGGATCGATTACAGTTATCTACAGTCCAGATTTTAACTGGTGATAGTTGTGGTTTTCCTGAATTAATTAATACTGCCGATCGCGTGTTATTAGACGCACCTTGTTCTGGTTTGGGTACCCTCCACCGTCGGGCTGATGCCCGCTGGCAAAAGACACCGGAGCAAATTCAGGAGTTGGCACTATTGCAAGCTAAATTACTCGCGAATACCGCTACTTGGGTTAAACCAGGTGGGGTGCTAGTCTATGCAACTTGTACAGTTTGCTCGATCGAAAATGAGGATGTCATTGAGCCATTTTTAAAAACTCATCCTGACTGGCAGATCGAGCGACCGCCTGCTGATTTTCCGCTCGCTCATCTCGCTAGCGACAATGGCTGGATTAAAGTTTGGCCGCACCGCCAACAGATGGATGGCTTTTTTATGGTCAAACTTCGCCGCTCGACTTAGTAGCGGTGACTGAGTGGCAGATCCCGAAGTTTGTCAGGGTAGATATCGATCGTCAGATCGGGATTGATCGGGATTAACCCTTGTCAGAATTATTTGATAAAGATTCTTAATTAGCTCTAAGCTAATTAGCTACGATCTCGGATCGATGGCGATCTCCAAAGTAGCCAGCCAAAAAAAGTCGGATGATGAGACTATGCCCATCAATCCGATCTGCCGATCCTTAATTTTAGAGAGGAGAACATCAAACTAATGACTAGAAGACGCAAATCAACTTACTGAGCTGGTCCGTATCGATCGTCCATAACGGTCGGAGTCGATTGGTAGCTGCTGATCGGTCAGCTTGACTGTTGTTAATTACTATATACAAGTTGAGAATTTATGTCAATACTTTTGAGAATTAATATCAATAATTTTTAGGTATTCTCTAGGGGATTGGTACGATTGCGGCCAGAAGTAGCCGTAGTGTTGCACTCTAACCCCTCAGCGGCGATCGCCTCCCCCATCCCCACTTCTAGTATGCTGATGATAGTACTTGCTCACTGACATGACTGATATGGATTGGCACGAAATTTCTGGGGGAGTGACGGCACCAAGAGGCTTCAGAGCGGCGGGCATCACCGCAGGACTAAAAGCTTCGGGTTTGCCCGATCTGGCATTGATTTTATCCGATGTAGACGCGATCGCTGCTGGCGTATTTACGACTAGCCAGGTGCGGGCGGCTTGTGTGGAGTATTGCCGCCAACAACTCGCGACCAAATCCAGCGTTCGTGCCATTCTCTGTAATTCAGGACAGGCTAATGCTGCTACTGGTGAAGGCGGTTGGGCAGATGCGATCGCCAGTGCGAATACGCTAGCCAGTGCCCTGAATATTTCCCCTGAAGCGGTCTTGCTAGCTTCAACTGGAGTAATCGGCCAGCGCATCAAAATGGATGCCTTAATCGCCGGAATCCCCAGTTTAATTGCGGCAGCTTCCCCAACTGGCGGGGAGACTGCGGCCAAGGCGATTATGACGACGGATTTGGTGAGTAAATCGATCGCACTGGAAACGACAATTGGCGATCGAGTGGTGAGAATTGGGGGGATGGCTAAGGGTTCGGGGATGATTCATCCGAATATGGCTACCCTGCTAGCGTTTGTGACTTGCGATGCGGCTGTATCGACCACTTTGTGGCAGCAAATGCTCAGTCGTGCTGCTGATAAAAGTTTCAATCAAATTACTGTCGATGGCGATACGAGTACTAATGACACGTTGATTGCCCTCGCTAATGGCGAATCGCGGACTCCGGCGATCGTCCAAGCGGGAGCCGAAGCGGATAAGCTTGAAGCGATGCTCACGGCGGTGTGTCAGTATCTCGCCAAAGCGATCGCGCGGGATGGTGAGGGGGCGACTTGTCTGATTGAAGTACGGGTAGCGGGGACGGCAACCGATCGCGAGGCGCGGCAAATCGCGCGGGAAGTAGCCGGATCTTCGTTGCTCAAGGCGGCGGTGTTTGGGCACGATCCCAATTGGGGCAGAATCGCGATGGCGGCGGGGAAGGCGGGTGTACCTTTCGACCAGAATAATTTGGCGGTGAGTTTGGGCGATCTGCCGCTGATGGCTAGTGGCCAACCTTTGGGGTTCGATCGGGTGGCGGCTAGTAATTATCTGAAGGCGGCTAGTCAAGGGGAGTATCTCAAGACTGATACGGTGCTGATTTCGGTGAGTGTGGGGAATGGTGGTGGGAGTGGTATTGCTTGGGGCTGCGATCTTAGTTATGACTATGTCAAGATTAATGCTGAATATACTACTTGATCTCAGTTCGGGATAAGGATCGTGTCTAAATGCTGGTGGGAAGCGAATCGGTAGGCGATCAATACTTGTAGGTTGCGAGTTTTTCTAGTGTAGGAAAAACCCGGATCTGGGGGTTCCGACCCCCAGTCCCCCCGTTGAAAGGCGGGACGCCGCCTCTCAAACTCTCCTGCGTAAGGTTCAAATTGTGTGAAGCGGGGTGGGGGTCATATTTGCGATCGCACAATCGATTTTTGGGGGCTACCGGACTAGAAGTTAGCGAAGACTTGACTTATCATGTTCCCGTCTCCCCGTCTTTTCATCTCCCCGCTCCCCGCTCCCCGCTCCCCGCTCCCAACTCCCATACGGTGGTACAGCAACTCCCAACTATAAGATCGAAGTGCGATAGAATAACCCGATGTAATCAAGATAACTATATATGCTCGATCGGCTGCTGGAGAGACTTGGAGAACGCCTCAAATCTGTAGACAAACGAACAGCGACGATCGGGGCGGCTGTGGGGATGGGAATTGTGGGCATCTCTGGTGCGGGAGTATATTATTCGCCCTATCTGACGGTAAGTAGTCTCCAGAACGCCACCGAACATCGGAATCCTGGTGAGTTATCCCAAGCAATTAATTTTCCAGAACTGCGGAGTAATTTTAAAGCCAGTATCAAGGCTCAAGCGATGGCACACGTCGCGGACGATCAAACGTCCCAAGTATCTAAACCCAATGTCGATCGGATCGAGCAAACCGTCAATTCGCTGGTAGATAAACTGGTGACACCAGAAGGGGTCGAGCAATTGCTACTCGACAAATTTCCTGGCAATAAAATCGACATGAGTAATCTTGATCGAGATTTGGCCGGGTCGCAGATTACGATGGGCTACGAATCATTCGATCGGTTTGTGGTGCATATCACTGATAAAGTCGATCGCACTAAAGATGTCAGTCTCGTCCTCACCCGCGATGGCATCGGTTGGAAATTATCCCAGATCGATATTTCCAAATTAGGCGAGCGGACTTAACAGCTCTGGTGCGATCGAATGCTTTAAATGAACAAAGGTAGTAGTAGGGGTAATTCATGAATTACCCCTACTACTTCTTTCATTTAAGCGGGGAAAATCCGCAGGCGGCGATTGGGTTCGTCGCCAAAGCTAGCAGATTTGAGGTGATAGTGTTCCACTAGTTCGTGCTGCATCTTGCGAACGGCATTCGATCGCGGTAGGAGTTCAACGGGCTGACCTTTGGGCACGACGATTTGTTCGACGGCCAATCGGGCTTCCTCTAGAGCTTCGATCTCATCATCGCTACCATTTTGGGCAAACAACCGCAGATCGTCCGCTTCGGGTATGCCCGGATCGTCCATGTGCAGCATTCGCCGCAGGGTGCGGGTGATTTGGGGAATCGTACCGGATTTGACACTATAGATCGGGACTTGGCGCACCTTGCTAATTTGGCGGAGTTTGGAGTGATTTTTGATATGCGTCCGCAGTGCTAATACGGCATCGGCACTACCGATATCTTTGGTCAAAACCACCGGTAGATTTAAGACTTCAATCACCTGATCCAGCTCATCGCGACCGATCCCGTAGGGATAGACATGGAGCGGCAACTCTTCACCATTGGCACCGACACTAGTACCGCTGGCATAGCTGGCCTCATCGCTATCCCAATTTTGGTCGAGCAGTTGGGCAAAGCCTAGATCGGCCTCTAGGGTGGCCTGAGAAGCATTAGTCGCTAAAGTTGCTGGCATCGGTGCCATCCGTCCACTCGATCGCCAGCCACCGTTCGACTGGGACATATTCGGGGCGGGCATCAAGCCATTTTTGGCAATTTCTGGCAGTTCGCGGACGATCGAGACTTGACCAGCTTCATTCACCGTGCGGATTTGGGTGGTCGGTTGGCGACCGCGCAAGAGGGTATCGACCATTTCCGAGACGCTATCATGGACGACCCAGCGATGGCGTTCGTGCATTTCGACAGCGATTTCAAAGGTGGGTGGGGCTTTGCGTTCGAGGACGGTTTTTTGGGATGCACGGCGGCGGGCTTCCTCATCGCCGAGGGTGACGGCTTGGATGCCGCCAATGAGGTCGGAGAGGGTGGGGTTTTTGAGCAGGTTTTCCAGGCGATTGCCGTGGGCGGTACCGACGAGTTGGACGCCGCGTTCGGCGATCGTCCGGGCGGCTAGAGCTTCCAGCTCCGTACCGATTTCATCGATCACGATCACTTCGGGCATGTGGTTTTCGACGGCTTCGATCATCACTTGATGTTGGAGTTCGGGGCGGGCGACTTGCATGCGTCTGGCTCTCCCAATCGCCGAATGCGGAATATCCCCATCGCCAGCGATTTCATTGCTGGTATCGATAATCACGACGCGTTTGCCGAGTTCGTCAGCTAATACTCGCGCAATTTCCCGCAGAGCGGTAGTTTTACCCACCCCAGGACGACCCAACATCAGAATTGATTTCCCAGTCTCGACCAGATCGCGAATCATATTAATCGTGCCATAGACAGCCCGACCGACCCGACAAGTCAAACCGATAATTTCGTCCGTACGGTTGCGAATACAGCTAATCCGGTGCAGCGTCCGCTCGATCCCCGCCCGATTGTCACCGCTAAACGAGCCAATTCGATCGACACAATGCTGGAGATCCGCTCTCGTCACGGGGACATCGCTGAGATATTCGGCTCCTTCGGCAAATCTCGCTTCAGGAAACCGCCCCAGATCCATGACGACTTCAATTAGGACGCTCAGTTGCGGATGTCCTGCCAACTTCAGCCGAATTGATTCCGGTAACACCGCCAATAATTGGCTCAGGTCATCGGTGATTTGCATTCTACCCAAACTTAAATTTTCGTCCATTACGGGTTATTATTGGTGATTTTTTTCGTGTTTCTGGCTCACAGCTCCAGTCGAAGATCCTTAACTTCCGCCTCCTGTGATTAGCTTTTGCCCTCGACCCCAATCGCACCGCGAACTACATGTCGATCGTTGCTCTTTAGCTGTCCGACTAGCTCCGTGGAGATCGCCACCGCCGCAGCTAATAAGTCTGAATGGCTCTCTAATTTCCCTGGATTGTCGGTGCGAGCATCCAATTTGTCAAGCAGCGGCGATAGTAATCCGCGCGCGTAGCTGCCATAGGCGACACCGTGAACCTGGTTGTGACGATCGCTAGTTGGTGGTAAAAGTTTGCGTTCCCGTAATTTGGGGACGGTGTAGTGGTTGGTACCGCCAGCTAGTTGCACGTAGCCAGGGAGATGAGCCGC
>NZ_JANNDR010000326.1:0-1637 GCF_031378165.1 Chamaesiphon sp. OTE_75_metabat_556 | reverse complement strand
TTTTACTTAAAATTGCTTTTTTATCGGCAATTTTGACGATCGGACTGGCCAAAACTTGAGTTAACTCTGGCGATTCATCCAGCAATCCTAATAAAGCTGCACAATTATCGCCAAATTCATCGACCAGGTTTTGGGACTGCGCGAGGGACATCAGCGCATCCGCGTAAGGGGTGAGTACGACACTACCCATGGCACTACCTTTCATTACTTACCTCCTACCAAAGCGATACTCCGATCGACCAACTCAGATTGAGCGGATGCGGTCAGCAGGTTTTTGAGTTGAGCTTCAGCCCGTTCCATTGCCAGTTTAGTCACCCGCGCACGCAGTTCGGCGATGGCTTTATCTTGCTCGGTATTGGTATCGGCAGCGGCGAGTTCTTTCATCCGCTCGATATCAGCAGCGGCTTTGGCGGCGATTTCAGCTTTGGCATTCGCCGCACTGGTAATTGCCGTTTGGCGAATTGTTTCGGCCTCGGCTTGTGCTTGAGCCAGATTTTTTTTAGCTACTTCCAAAGCGGATGCTGCTTGTTTTTGGCGAGCTTCGGTATCGCCAATTGCGGCCTCGATCGTGGCTCGACGTTCGGTGAGAATATTAGTGAGGACTTTGCGTCCGAAGACGATGACAAAGCCCAAAACCAGAGTGAGGTTAAATAAGTTGGTTTCGATTAAATCTAAATTTAAGCCGACCCCACCTTGACCTGCATTGGCGAGGAATAAGAAATTTCCCATCATATATATGTTCTAGAGCTGCTTTTATTCGATCGGCGATCGATTATTAGTTTTGAGCTATTTAGTTATCATTTATTTGCTAACTGTTCGCTATTAACTGTTTTAATCTGGGTAGCAGGCGATTATTTAACTAACTCGGCTCCCAACAATTTGGTCAGGATTTGACGGCTGAGGGCTTCTACTTGTGGCTCTAGAGCTGTAAAGGCAGATTGCTTTTGCTTATCGATTTCCTGCTGGGCTTGTTCCCGTTGGACTTGAGCCGCTTGTTGAGTTTCCGCGAGTTGTCCGGCAGCAATTTTTTGAGCTTCAGCTTTCGCTGCGGCGATGACTGCTTGGGCTTCCCGTCTAGTTGTTGCTAGTTCCGCTTCATACTTTTTGGTGAGTTCTTCGGCTTCGGCTAGTCTGGCTTTGGCATTGCCCAAACCGCCGCGAATGTACTCATCTCGATCGTCTAATACTTTACCCAGGGGTTTGTAAAACAGGATGTTTAATACGCCGACCAGAATGACAAATTGGATCGCCATTAGGGGTAAGGTCGCATCAAAGTCAAACAGTTTACCCTTTTCTGCTACTTCCTCGACTGCTGCTGTAGCCAGCGACAGTGTCCATTGTGGGATCGTGTTCATGCTTTCTTGAAAATTTTGAGATCGGGAGGAAATTGACAGTAAGTCGTAAGCGGATCGAGTCATCAGTCTCAAGTGGTTTGTGGTATCTCCACAATCTCGCCATCGACCTCTAAACTATCAACTCCCAACTGATACTGTCCGTTCCTGCCGATGGTTGACGATAAAATTATGCGAAAGGGTTAGCAAACAACAGAATCAGTGCGACAACTAGACCGTAGATAGTCAAAGATTCCATGAACGCCAAGGAGAGCAGTAAGGTACCGCGAATTTTGCCTTCAGCTT
>NZ_JANNDR010000231.1:0-2013 GCF_031378165.1 Chamaesiphon sp. OTE_75_metabat_556 | reverse complement strand
CACGTTCTATCCTTTGACGAATAAGGTAATCCATCGATGCTGATGCCGACAGGATTTGAATATTTTCAAGCTGCTGACGATAGTATCCTAGAATTATATCGAGAACAGTAGCAGACTTATGAACAAAAAAGCTTGGAGATGTAAGCAATCGCTTATAAATATATGGGTTACAACTAAATATCTATCCATTAAATATCTAATGTAGTTAGCTTTTGACAAGATTTATTAGATCGACAGGAATAGTAATATGAATAAGATTGATATCAATAAATCTGTACCGAGTGAAAGATGGCTGGAGTTCTTTGACCAGTTTGCTGATGGTAATCGGGGACGGCATATCTCGATTGAAATCCTTGATTCAGAACTCGGCGACGAAGAACTGATTAAAAATGCACCGTTGATGGCGATGGTTTACGATCCGCCTAAAAATGGCAACAAATTGACGATCGAGATTGGTAAAAGTGAAGTAACTTACGCCCATACAATCGAGTCACCCAAAGAGGTATTAACCGGACAAGATGCCAACGGAATCATGCTAGCAGTTCAGATTCGTGATGCTGCGGGAGTCCCAACATTGATTAGGCTCCAGCCTAGTTGAGCTAAAGCAATCTAAATAGAGCCTCCTATCAGCCTACCCCCGAATGACATTTGGTGGATTTATTCATTAAGCAAAATTGAAGCTTCAAGTTGATATTCATCTGAGTAATTAAGTAAGTTATGGCAGAAGAAATACTTGCAGGTACAGGAGCTGATGGCTTAACAGAATCAGACGTTCTGATTCGGCAAAAACGATCGAGATTTAACAAAGATAATCAAATGGATTCACAAATTCTCCAATTTTGGGCTTTACCAGCCGATCAAGTGCTTCAGCAACTGCACTCATCAGCCGATGGTTTGAGCGATCAAGAGGCGAAACAACGTTTCCTCAAATACGGCGCAAATAGTCTCAAACGGCAACGGAAATCGAGTGCGATCGGATTGTTACTAAATCAGTTTAAAAGCCAGATCGTTATAATATTGATATATGCAGCGGGATTATCTATTTTCCTCCAAGATCGAACCGATGCGATAATTATCCTCGCGATCGTTTTAGCCAGTGGCTTATTAGGGTTTTGGCAAGAGCGGGGAGCCTCGGCTGCTGTCGAGAAATTGCTAGCGTTAGTGCAGGTGAAAGCCACGGTATTAAGAGCAGGCATAAATCGAGAGATTACCCATGAGGACGTAGTTCCAGGTGATATTGTTCTGCTAGCGGCAGGCGGAAGTATCCCTGGTGATTGCTTGGTGTTGGAGTCGAAAGATTTGTCGGTGAATGAAGCTACCCTAACGGGCGAAACCTACCCCGCAGATAAAATGAGTGGCGTATTGTCTGAAGCTGCGGGATTGAGCGTTGGCGAAGCCTCTGCTTGTCAGAATCGCACCAACACTCTGTATATGGGTACTCATGTTATCAGTGGCTCGGCAAAGGCTTTGGTTGTCAAGACAGGCAACCAGACAGAGTTCGGGAAGGTATCGGAACGGCTCAAACTTAGACCTCCAGAAACCGAATTTGAACGCGGCTTAAGCAAATTTGGTTACTTTTTGATGGAAGTGACGTTGATTTTAGTAGTCCTAATTTTTGTCGCCAATGTCTATCTCAAACGTCCAGTTCTAGAATCTTTTATGTTCTCTCTGGCTCTAGCTGTAGGTTTGACACCGCAACTGTTACCTGCGATCGTCAGTGTCAATCTGGCGCGGGGAGCCAAGCAGATGGCGAAGAAACAGGTGATTGTCAAACGGTTGGCAGCGATCGAGAACTTCGGTAGTATGAACGTATTTTGTACTGATAAAACTGGGACGCTAACCGAAGGTGATGTGAAAATTCATGCGGCGATCGATATAGCTGGAAATGAAAGTGACAGGGTGTTATTTTATGCCTATCTAAATGCTGCATCTGAATCTGGCTATGCAAATCCGATCGATACAGCAATTCGGCAGCACAAAATATTCGATATCTCCAGTTATCACAAACTCGAC